>JAKEFK010000300.1 GCA_022616075.1 bacterium | reverse complement strand
ATCCTTTTGAGGTTACCTATCTTGTCGTAGCATTAAGGGTATGCAAAGGAGAAGCCTTCGCTTTTATCGTTTCGTGCGAGAGCTCCTGCGCTAAAGACGGCAGTACAAGGAACAGGCACGGCGCTAGTGCGAGTGGAACGTAGTATAGAAAGGACGCCCCTTGGTTTAATCTGGAGTTGATCGAAACAACAGATGACCGAAGGAGGGTCCGATCATGGAGTTGAGGAGTAAGCCGCCACACAGGTCCTGGTTGAACTTAGCGCCGTCGATATGGATTTGGCAATGTGGGTTGGTCAGGAATTGAGAATACTCTGGTGGTAAAAGTTTGCGCAGCGTTGAAGTCATTTGGGAAAGCGAATTGCTTGCTGCAAATGAACCCGCAGAAATTTGAGCGTTTTTTTGATGTTTTAGATAGACCACAAGCTTGCCAAAGCTGCAACGGCTTTGCGTGAATTTTACGAATGTCAAACAAAGAGTGGCCAGTGATAATCATGGTGGTCTTGTTTCAGGAAATCCATTGATTCTGCCAAGTTCTCGGATATATTGCATCGGGTTTTTACAATGCGGACAGGCAAGAGTGCGCGGATGAGGCGAAGAGGCGGGATTCTTCTCTGTTTCCAGTTTGGCCAACCCCACGATTTGTTTGCTTTTTCAAGCAGATGGTTGTGACGTGGAGAAAACAATCCGTAGGTTCGCACTTTGATAAACCGATGCGGAAGTACATGCTGTAGAAAACAGTGGATGAATTGATTGACAGTAAGAACGACGGGGTGTTCCTGTTTGGTTTTTGAATCTTTGAATAGGAAAGTGACCTTTTCCCCTTGTAGTTTAAGTATCCTGCGATTGCTGATAGCAACTCGAAAGATGTAAGGAGCAAGATAGCGAAGCGCGGCTTGTCCGGAGCCAACGGCCAGAACATCAACGACCCACCGTCTCTTAGGTAAGCGGACATTGGCATGTAGTTTTGCTTTCTTGATTCCGTGCAAGAATTTGCCGGCAAAGACGTCAGAGAGTGCTCGTTGCGCGACCAGATATGGATCGTTTTCTGATGGCTGCGAGCGAATTGGCGCAGTTCTGCTGGTAAGGTAAAGGTCACCAGAAAGTTCGGAACATTCAGCAGCAGCCGTTGTTGCTGCTTTTCTACCCACGCATCGGATTGTTCGTTTGACACCGCGGACAGTAACGGCTTTTGCAAGAATGGTAGCTGTAGCAATCTTTATCGCACTTGCTGCAATAGTAAAGATGACCTCCTAATGCAGCCGTTCGACACGATTCGATTGCCACCATCGCTTTCTGATGCGAGGGCAACATCTTTGCGCCAAATCTAGCGCGATACGATGCCCCGTGGATCTGGAAGATCTCGGCCAAAGTGATCTTGTTCTACAGACCCTCCATCAGTTTATCGATGATTTTCCGCGCCTGTTGCTCTGAAATCTCTGTAAGATGCGTATAGACGGCCGTCGTTTTGGGCGAGGTGTGTCCCAAATATTCCTGTATCCGACATGACCGGTATCTTTTTGTCGTGGCGTGCCCGGACAAAGCGAATCTCTGGCCATCTTTCCTTAATCGTCTGATCGTAAAAAAATTTGATCCCGCATATCGCGATCGTGCTTGTAACACGCGACCACTTCTGAACATTCATGCGGTACAGAAAGTACTCACGCAATTCCTCATCGCTAATCTGATCCGGTCCCTTTCCGTAATGCTCCGCTAATTTCCGGATCGCTCGCACATACGATTCTTGCGTCCGCTCTGCCAGCCCTTGCAATTGCATATCTCCAAGCATCCGCAATTGCATTTGCTCCAGAGCATCTATTTGTGGTACTCCTTCTATTGTTGGGTTGGTACTCCGGTGTTGAAGCTGTTTTAAACGTTGTGGTTCGTTCATGACGGACCTCCTTACCAATACTGTAGTAGGAAAGCAGGTCCTTTTTAAATGCCGTCAACCGATTTGCTTAGCCTATTACCGGCGCGTCCGCGCGCCTAAGTTCAACAACTCGCTGAACCGGACAAGACCCGCGCCTCGCTCAGTCTTGCTTCTTGCAGATCGGCTTACAACCATTATTCACTCCTTCGCTTGTTTCGGTTATCATCATCGTTGCCGGCCAGCTTGCAAGAAGCAAGCCTTCGCTCGTCGCGGCAGTTGCCGGTTAGCTCGGGCTTTCGGCGGCTCGTAAGCGGACTTAAGAATGGCGAAGTCACTCATTCAACTTAACGTCTTCTTTTCCAGTACCTCTGAATTAGAGGCTGAACGTTTACTTTTCAAGGAAGTCCTGGATGATGTAAACGAAATTGTTGAACAAACTTCCCGCGTAACATTGGAGACAGGACTTGGTTCCAGGTGTAGGTTCAGACCTACAAGACGTTATCAAATGACGCAGTAGGCCGCAGCAAGAAGCAAACAGGTTCTCGCCGCACTTTTACGGATTGGCTGGGTAATCAAACGTCAATCGGGTTCACACCGTACTCTTGCAAGGCAAGGATGGCCAGATTTCGTGTTCGCCTTTCATGACAAAGACGAGGATAGGTCCGAAAATGTTGGCTCGCATTTCCAACCGAACTGGCTTGAAGCCTGAGGATTTATAATAGCAGGCGGCGAACAACTCGCTGCAGCGGACGGCAACCGCGCCTCACTTGGTCATGCCACTTGCAAGAGGTTACATAGATTACTGCAAGGAAAAGTTTAATTGGCTATGATAGCCTGATTGGATGGCCGTCAAAGGAGTGTTGTTATGCCCGATGAAGTAAAACGTGATCCAGCACGTGATCCTCAGGAGTTGGAGCGGCTGTTAGTTTCCCGGGAGAGGGCAGGAGACGTTGATGAAATGGTGGCCCTTTATGAGCCCCATGCGGTGCTTGACTGCGCTAACGGGCAGTTGATGATAGGCAGGGAAGCAATCCGAGCGTTCTACGCCAATCAGGTTGCAATGGGTCGAAAGTATAACTTCGGAGATCAACGCCCGGCCATTATCAGTGGAGACCTGGCACTCACTTCAACTCGCTCTCCTGATGGCAACGTTACCGCTGAGATCGCTCGCCAACAAAGCGACGGGTCATGGCTCTGGGTCATCGATCAGTTCTCCATTGCGTAGCGCGCGTGTAACTCGGAAGATGGTATTGTTTAAAGCTCAGAATCATGCGTGAAGAGGAGAAATGGAAGTGCCCTTGGTGCGGGCAAATCGCTACCATTGTTCGCAAAAGCATATGTGACTCAAGACAGTGCGATTGTGGGGCCGTGGCGATTGGGGCTCCGGAGGTCGATTGGGATGAAATCACTGACGAAGCCATAGATCTATTCAAAGTCACTACTCGACCTGAATCGTCCGGCTTCGACACGCTCCTGCGCGAGGATATCCGAATGGCCGGAGTTGAGATACGATCTGGCGCTAAAGACCCGGACATGGGTCATCCGTGGGGCTCAGCTTACATATACACCTGGTTTCGGCGTGGAACTGATTCAGACTCTAACTAGGTTGTTCCTACAGGTTCTTATAATCCGGGCCGCCTCCGCCTTCCGGTGTGACCCATGTGATGATTTCGTACGGGTCCATAATGTCGCAGGTTTTGCAATGAACGCAGTTACTCGCGTTGATTCGCAATCGCAGTCCTTCGCCTGGCTTTTCTTCCACCATCTCGTAAACATTCGCCGGGCAAAAATGCTGGCAAGGAGAACCATATTCATGAATGCATCGCAACCGGCAGATTTCCGTATCTGCAACAACAAGATGCACCGGTTGATTCTCTTCGTGAATCGTGCCTGAATAATAAACATCCGTAAGCTTGGTGAATGTCAGCTGCTTGTCCTCCTTCACTTTGCGTTCAAAAGGATCGGGCACTTTGTCATCGTAATACGCCTGCACCTTCTCCATTTCCTTGTGCCCTGCTCCCCGTTTCCACGGATCAATCAGCCCGCGGCCTCCAGTAACAAACTGAAGCCCGGTATGGAACATGCCGACCCACAAACCGTGTTCATACGCTTGATGAAAGTTCCGCACTTTCCAGAGGTCCTCTTTGATCCAGCTTTGATCCACTTTATATTTGTACGATTTCAGCTGCGCTTCTGAAAAATCATTCACGTTCAACGCTTCATTGATCGTCTCGGCCGCGAGCATTCCAGATTTCATGGCAAGGTGAATCCCCTTTAAGCGCTGTCCATTCAAAAGAGAAGCGGAGTCGCCAATGATCAGCAGCCCGTTCGCATAAGATTTAGGAATTGAGTACCAGCCTCCTTCCGGGATTGTCTTCGCTCCATAGCTGTGAACTTTTCCGCCATTCAGTATTTGTTTCACGAGTGGATGGAGTTTGAATTTCTGAAATTCGTTATGTGGATCAAGAAACGGATCTTTGTAATCAAGTCCAACAACAAATCCCAGGGAAACCAGATTGTTCGCCATTCCATAAATGAATCCACCGCCAAACGTTTCACTTTTCAGCGGATACCCCATCGTGTGGATTACACGTCCTGTTTCATAATTCCCCTCAGGAACTTCCCACACTTCTTTGACACCAAGTGAATACACCTGTGGATTCAAACCTTGCATGCTCCACTTGTTCACGATCTGTTTTGTTAAAGAACCTCGCGGGCCTTCTCCTAAAACTGTCACCTTCGCTCGAATATCAATTCCAGGTTCATAATTGCTTTTTCGATTGCCGGACCTGTCGATCCCTTTGTCGCCTGTGCGCACTCCGACAACCGCATCTCCTTCCAGCAACAACTGCGCGCCAGGAAATCCTGTAAAAACGTTTACACCTTTTTCTTCGACTTTTTTGGCCAGCCACCGGACCATTTTGCCCAGCGAAATGATGTAGTTTCCGTGATTGTTTAGAAACGGCGGATTGATAGGAAACTTGAACGCGCTGTTCCCGGTCAGAAAATAAACGTGATCTTCCTTTGCAGGAGATTCCACAGGCGCGCCTTGCTCGATAAAATCGGGGATCAGCTCACGCAGACCTCGCGGATCCATAACAGCGCCCGAAATTCCGTGGGCGCCCACATCTTTCCCTTTTTCCAAAACCGCGATGGTCAAATCGCTTTTGCCCTGTTTCTCGAGAAGATTTGCAAGATGAAATGCTCCCGCGAGCGATGCGGGTCCGGCGCCCACAAAAACGACATCGACTTCCAGAACTTCTCTTTCTTCCGCCATTCGATTCAAACCCCCGAATATGACAATATAACATCTGTAAAAGAAAACCATGTTGCAACGTTCACTGGAAGGAATTCGAGTTCTGGATTTCACGCGCTTGTACCCGGGTCCTTTGTGCACTCTGATGCTGGCCGATCTCGGCGCAGACGTGATTAAAGTGGAGGCGCCCGGTGGAGAAACGGGACGCTTTCTTCCTCCTCTGCGAGAAAACAACAGTCTTTCCTTTCTTCAACTCAATAGAAACAAACGATCACTCATGCTGGATTTACGAAAAGAGGAAGGACGATCGATCGTGAAAAAACTGCTGGAGAGCAGCGATGTATTCATTGAATCTTTTCGCCCGGGCGTCATGAAACGGCTCGGTTTGGACTACGCAAACCTTTCCGAGGAATTCCCCCGTCTTGTTTACTGTTCGATCACTGGCTATGGACAGACGGGAACGAACTCCTGGAAACCCGGACATGATCTCAACTACATTAGTGTCGCGGGGATCATCGGCAGCCAGGAAAAAGCATCCATCATTCCACCGGTTCAAATTGCGGACACGGTGGGAGCCTTTCAAGCAAGCACCGCGATTCTCGCTGCGCTTCTTCAACGGAGCCGAACCGGCGCCGGTCAATTCCTCGATATCAGCCTGCTGGATGGCGCGTTTTTCGCAATCATTCTCCTGGCCGGAATTCAGATGTCCGGCCTCGATGCAAAAACAGAACAATACCTGAACGGACGTCTTGCGTGCTACAACATCTACCGAACTCAAGATGAACGATATCTTACGCTTGCGTTGCTGGAACCAAAATTCTGGAATCATTTTTGCGCCAGGATGGAGATGTCTCAACTGGCAGACCGGCAGTTTCAGGAAAATCAGCAGGGTCTCATCCAAACAATCGCAGAAAAAATTGCAGCGAGACCGCTGTCGCATTGGATCGAACACTTTAATAGTGAAGATGTTTGTATTGCCCCAGTAACTTCCCTTGCGGAAGCCTTTCAATCCGATCTTGCGAAGCAACTGTTCATCCGTGTGGATTATCCGTTCGGCTCTCTCCTTCAAATGCGGACTCCATTTGTGGAGAAAACTCTGAACACAACAAAGGCTCCCGAACCAGGTGAGCACACATGGCAAATCCTCGAAGATGCCGGCTTTACCAAGCCGGAAATTGAGGAGTTCACACGAAAAGGAATTCTCTAGCCTGCCTTAAACGGAGCGCACCGCGTGCTTTTGCTGTTTCTGAATATATAAATTGCGGTCCGATTCTTCGAGCATTTCTTCCAATTTCAATTCAGGACGAATTCTTGACATTCCGATACTGACGCTCAGTTTTGAACCCTGAAAAGTCTTTCCGTTCACGGCCTGTTCAATCTTATCCATGACAACTCTTGCTCCTTCCTCTTCTGTTTGGGGAAGAATAGCAATGAATTCATCACCGCCAAAACGCGCGAGCAAGTCGGAAGATCGAAGTTGCTCTGCCAGGAGACGCGCAATCTCCTTCAAGACCTCATCACCCCGAAGATGTCCGAAACGGTCATTCAGCTCCTTGAAGCCATCCAGATCGATCATCAGGATGGATAATGGCAATCCGTAACGCTTTGCGCGTTGAAATTCAAGGCGCAGGGTTTCATCAGCAAAATGCCGGTTGTAAAGACCAGTCAATGCATCAGTAATTGCCAGCCTTGACATCTCTTTATAGAGACTCTCATTTTCACGAATCACGAGATGTTGGCGCATCAAGACCAGTACAATCAAAATGATGGTCTCAAAAAGAATTGTTTGCGGGTGTTCTGCGTAACCCTTCCGAAAGGCCAGAAACAACACAAGGATGCCTACGAAAGTCGCAAGATAAGGAAGTGCCCTGCGAAATAGCAGACGCCGTGACGATGGTTTTTCAGGAAAAATTGCCGGAAGCGGTTCGCCGATTACTTTTTGTAAAGCTGCTGCACTTAACAGACAAACAGCAGCCAGCATCCATAGAATGTTCAAATATTGCATCCTGTAAGGAATTTCGCGAATCTCAAAGTAAGCCATGGCCGCGTCTGCGATTGCATTGCAGAACATACCGCTGCCCAGCAGGAAAAGGACCCACCACGTTGTTTTTTTTGCGCTGCTTTGAAGTAAACCGACAACTGCTGTGAGAAGAAGCATGCCACCGACGGGATAAGCCAGGGCGACTATGGATTCGAGCGCTTCAGCCCGGGAAAAATATTCCGGAGAGAGAATAAAGTAAGACAACGCCATCGAGCTGGCGGTCATTACGATCGCCAGATCAAGGTATAGAGTCGTCCTCTCTTTCGGAGTCCTCGATGTGTAAGGAAAGCGCAACACGCCTGCAAGAGTCAAGGGATAGTAACACAAGAAGAAAATGTCGGCGGCCGAGACAAATGGATCGACTTTCAAGATGCTGTCACGATAGAACCAGATCCCTTCAGCTATCGCCGTGCATACACTGGAACAACCCAGCAGAAACCATCCCTGATGAGCCTCGTGTCCGAGACGCGGATCTCTTGAAAGCGCAAACGCCAGAACAACAAAACCTAAGTAAAAGGTTACCAGGAGAATACTGGATATGATTTTTTCCAGAGGGGACGAGAAATGAAAAAAAAACACGGCAACGGCATAGAGGAAAACAAAGAAAGCCGCAGAAACTGTTAGTATAGCCGCGCGGCTGCGGAAGAATATTCGAAGCACGCTGTCCCCAATCTGTTTCCAGCTTATCACACTGCAGTACGAGCCTTCCCTTGCCGCCCTCCGGATACAACAATCACCTATAATATTTATGTGAACCCTATGTTATCGATTTTCTGTCTCGTCTTGCTGGTGGGAGAGCCTTGCGCAGCAGAAGATGTAGAATCTTTAATGCGGGATGCCGAGGCACATTACCATTTGAGAGAGCAAGAAAGCGAGCTTCCTAAAGCGATTGAAACCTACCGGCGAGTGCTCGAGATCGATCCTGAAAACTACGAAGGCGCATGGAAACTGGCAAAGGCATACTGGTATCAAGGCAACTATTCATCAGGCGAGAAACTGCCTTTCTTCGAAAAAGGGATCGAAGCCGGACGGAAAGCCATCCAGAACGCACCGGACCGCTGCGAGGGCCATTTTTGGCTGGGAATCAATCTCGCCGTTCTTGCGGAATCCAGCAGCGTTTTTAGAGCCCTCGGGATGGTGGATGATGTAAAAACCGAGATCCAAAAGGCGATGGAAATCAGCGAAAATTGCGAATGCGGCGGGCCACAACGAGTGTTGGGAAAATTGCATGCTCGCCTGCCCTTTTTTAAGGGAGGTAGCAAGACCAAAGCAATTGAGTTTTTAAAGAAATCTTTGCAACTTTGCCCGCAAGACACCCAATCCAGGATTTTTCTTGCGGAGATTTATATCGATGAGGGAAAGAATGGTTTTGCCAAGCAGCTTCTGCGGCAAGTCCTCGTCCAGGAGCCGGATCCTCAATGGATTCCTGAAACCAAACAGAATAAAATCGTAGCGGAAAAAATGTTGCGCGATTTGCAAAAAGGAAGGTAATTTCACCGCAGAGGACGCAGAGACCGCAGAGAAAGGAATAAGATCTTTTTTTCTCTCAGCGTTCTCCGCGTTCTCTGCGGTGAAATAAATAATGGAAAGGATTGAGAATCTAGCCCAACTCGCATTCAAATCCGTACCGCACTTTAACAAACCCGACTGCCTCATGGTGAAAAGGGACGGAGCCTATGCCCCCATCTCTGCAACGGAGGTTCGGGATTCGGTCGAGTCGATCGCTGCTGCTCTGATCGAGCTCGGGGTCCAGCCAAAAGAAAACATCGGGTTACTTTCGGAAAACAGGCCTGAATGGGCATTTGCAGATCTGGCTATTCTAGCGGCAGGCGCAGTGACCGTTCCGATTTATGCCACATTGCCGGCAAAACAAATTGAATACATTGTCAATGATTCGGAAATGGTCTGTTTGTTTGTTTCCAACACAGTGCAACTCAGCAAAATTCTTGAAATCCGCGGCGCTATTCCGAAGATTCGGAACATCATCATTTTCGATCATACTGACGGCGTGGCCGATGATCTTATCCCGTTGAAAGAAATGATTCGAGCCGGCGGTGTGAATTTGAAAAAGGAACCCGAAGTGGTTCAAAGAAGGTTTGCCGGCATCAAACCGGATGATGTTTTCAGCATCATTTACACATCCGGCACAACAGGGGAGCCGAAAGGAGTAATGCTTACACACCGGAATGTCGTCAGCAACATTGAGGCGCTCAACCATTCGGGCTTTCAATTTGTGCGAGAGGACCGGTCTATTTCTTTTTTGCCTTTGAGTCATATTCTGGAAAGAATGGTTGGTTATTATGCTCTTCTCTACTTTGGATGCACGATCGCCTATGCCGAAAGTCTGGAAGCATTACCGCAAAATTTGCAAGAAGTGCAGCCAACGGTTCTGACTGCTGTCCCGCGAGTTTTCGAAAAATTCTACGGAAGGGTCATGGAAAACGTTTCGCGGGAGAAAGGGTTCAAGAAAAAGCTGGCTATCTGGGCGTTCAAAATCGCGGCCGAATATGCAGAAACAAGATTAAATGATAAGGCTCCCTCCTTCATTCTGTCGTCCAAGTATGTGATGGCTGATGAACTCGTCCTCAAAAAGATTCGAGGACGGCTTGGCGGCAGGCTACGTATCCTTGGATGCGGAGGCGCTGCACTGCCAAAGCAGCTTGCGCATTTTTTCTACGGAATCGGACTTACAATTCTGGAAGGATATGGATTGACGGAAACCAGTCCGATCATTTCCTTCAATAGACCTGGCGCATTCAAGTTCGGCACTGTGGGACAGCCGATCCCTGGCGTCGAAGTGAAAATCGCGGAAGATGGAGAAATCCTTTCTCGTGGTCCTCATATCATGAAAGGCTATTACAAAAAACCGGAGGATACGGCACAAGCGATCACACCCGATGGCTGGTTTCGCACCGGCGACATAGGTGAAATCGATGCCGATGGTTATCTTAAGATTACAGACCGGAAAAAGGATTTGATCATCACATCCGCGGGAAAGAACATTGCACCTCAGTTCGTTGAGAACACTGTAAAGACTTCCCGGTACATTTTGCAAATTATTGTTGTTGGAGATAAACGCAAGTTTCCATCGGCGCTGGTTGTCCCGAACATGGAGAATCTCCGGAAGTTTGCCGCAGAACATCAGATCGCAGAACAGGACATTTATGATCATCCCCTGGTGATTGAAGAAGTTCAGCGGGACATCGAACGATTGAGTCAGGATTTGGCGCCTTTCGAGAAAATTAAGCGGATCGTCTTATTACAAAAAGAATTTACAATTGAATCCGGCGAATTAACGCCGAGCCTTAAAATCAAAAGAAATGTTGTTGAAAGGAAATACAGAGAATTGATCGATAGTCTGTATATCACCCCAGCCTTAAGCGTTTGATCCTTTTCACTTCTGATAGAATGGTTGTCCTATGCAAACATGGAAATTAGTTCTCGCAGCACTACTCGTGACCATCATTACCGGCTGTGCCAGTAACCAGGCATTCCGGAGCGCAGAACGAGCCTTGAAAAACAAGGACTGGGATATTGCAGTCTCAGAATATGAACAGGCCCTGAAAAAGGATCCGCACAATGCCGAGCTCAAGCTAAAGTTTAATATGGCTAAAGTGTTTGCTTCGCGGCAGCATTATGAATCGGCGAAGCGGCAGATCGAGAACAAGGATCTCGAGAAGGCGGCGGCCGAGCTGGAAGTCGCGATCGCGCTGGATCCTGAAAATAAACCGGCAGCGGAACAGCTCGCGAAGGTTCAGCACATGATTCAGCATCCGGAGCAGACCGCGGCAGAAATAGTTCCGGCAGAACGACCCCTTTCAGAACTGCCCTCCGTAGCGCTGAAACCACAATTCGAGCCTCGAAGCAATGCTCCCATTCAATTGCGTTTTAAGGATTCTTCCTTGCGGGAAGTTCTCCAAACACTCGGAAAAGTTGGAGACGTCAACGTACTTTTTGATAAGGATTTTCGTGACCTGCCCGTAAGCTTCGATTTTAGCAATACCACTTTTCTCCAGGCTCTGGATACTGTCCTCACCACGACTCACAACTTCTACAAAGTCATCGGCAAAAACACAATCATGGTTTCGCCGGATAATCCGCAAAAGCGAGCCGAATATGAAGAAACCGTAAGCAGAACTTTCTACCTTTCCAGCGCGGATGTCGAAGAAATTGCGAGGGTGCTACGAAATGTTTTAGGCATCCAGATGATTGCTACAAACGCGCGACTCAATACGGTGACGATTAAGGACAAAATCACGAAAGTTCTTGCCGGAGTCAGGCTGGTGAATCAGCTGGACAAAGCAAAGCCTGAAGTTGTGGTCGACGTTGAAATTCTGGAAGTAAACCGCAGCCGGCTTCAACAATTTGGTTTACAGATTCATTCCCCCGGTGGTGATGGAGTACAAACCTCGATCTTTACCAAGCCTCCCGAGCTTGCTATCGATCCTGGTCCGATCGTGTCACGGTCGAACTTTTTTATATCGAATTTCCCTCAGGCAACCTTCCGGCTTTTGCGCCAGGACAGTAACTCAAAACTACTTGCCAGCCTGCCATTGCGGACTGTCGTTGGCGAGACAGGACGTGTTCGATTTGGTACGCAGGTTCCCGTGCCTCAAACCACATTCGCGCCCATAGCAACCGGAGGCGTGAATCAACAACCCATCACATCTTTTGTCTACAGAGACGTGGGAATCAACATCGATCTCACTCCACGGGTCCATCGCGACGAAGAAGTTACGCTGGAACTGATCGTTGAAAGCAGCTCCATATCTGGAACAGGATTCGGCAATCTCCCTCAATTCAGCACAAGCCGCGTTGAAAAAACGATTCGTTTGAAGGAAGGCGAAACGAACATCATTGCGGGTCTGATTCGCGATGAAGAAAGAGACGTCATGAAAGGGCTGCCGTTGATCAGCAAGATTCCGATCCTCGGCCGCCTGTTTGCTTCAAACGAAAAAGAGATTAGAGAGACCGATGTAATTATTGCGTTAAGTCCTCATATTCTCCGCGCGATTGAGGTGACTCCCGAAGACGAAGAAATGCTCTGGCTTGGAATCGACACGCAACAGCAACCGGGCGCTTACCGGCCCTATACTACGATACCTGTGCCTCCAGCAATTCCGCCCCAAATCGAAGAAGAGGTTCCGGAAGACGAAGATGAAGAAAAGGATGAGGATGAAACGGATGAAGAAGATACGGATGAAGAGGAGGAGTGAAAACTCCGAAGGTTCCCCCTCCTTACAGCCGTGAAAACTCCGATCCCACCGGCGCCCAAACGCCGGCTCGGCCAGAATTTTCTGTGCGATCAAAACATTCTCCGCAAGATTATTGATTTTATTCATCCGACGGCTGGAGATTTCTTTGTTGAAATCGGCGCAGGGACCGGAGCTTTAACCGCGCTTCTGACGCCGCACGTAGCTCGCTTGATCGCTGTGGAATTGGATGCCGATCTCCTTCCCTACCTGCAAAACATTCCAGACATCACACTTTTACATTCTGATATTCGAAAAGTGGATTTGTGCGAGATTCGCGCGGATGGAAAAATCCGCGTCACAGGAAACCTCCCCTATTACATTTCGTCGAATATTTTGACTTCTCTGATTCTGCAACGAAAGTGTATTCAAGATATGACCTTGATGTTTCAGGAAGAGGTGGCTCACCGGATAACGGCGCCACCATCGGATCCGGATTACGGTTACCTGAGTGTAATCACGCAATATTATTGCAACATCCGGAAGGGATTTAAGATCAACAAGAATTGTTTCGTTCCCAAACCTGAAATCGAATCTCGAGTTCTGCGTTTTGAGTTCCGGACCGAGCCAGCGATTCAGTTTGAAGAATTCGCATCCTTTCTGGAAAAAGCTTTTTCGCAGCGCCGCAAAAAGCTCCGGAACAATCTTCTACGCGCTCTTCCTATCCCTGCTCCGTCACTGGACCGAACCTTTGACGAACTTCAGCTCTCACAAGATGTGCGCGCCGAAAATCTGTCAGCCGTTCAGTACGAAAAACTGATTTTGCGGCTGCGAACGTAGTGGCAGAGCATTTTCCGTGCATCAGGCATGAACTTCTTCATTGAATACACTCTGGACCTTTCTTATAACTTCTTTTGGATGTCAAAATGCTCTGCAGGGTGAGGGCAAGCAGAGCATTTGCTTACAATAAGCTGAGGCCGTGAGGGTTTAGACTTTTCGAGATTTCGATACCGTTCACATACAGCAGGCAAATGCTCTGCCACTACTCTCCTCACCGCGCGTAGTTGTCCTGATAGTAAATCTGGACGAACAGGTTTTCCGGATTTTTCTGCCTGTAATACTGCATCAATCCGGACGTTAAACCTGGCTCCTGCAACTGCAGTGACTTCAGAATGGCCCACTCGGGTTTGAGGAGATTCGTTTCTGTAACACACTTCCATAGTTCGGAGGCCGCCACACGATTTTGTCCGGATGCCTTCAGCACTTCGATAAAAAAAGTTCTGGCGCGGGACCACATCGGTTGAGCGTGGGCCCAGACTCTTGTTTTTTCGATCCACAATTCACTGTGTTCCTTTGATCGAACACACGAAAGAAGAATTGCGGAAGAAAATTGCGAAATCCGCTTTTCAAAAGCTTCCTCCTGCTTTTCCGTCACCAGTCGATCCAAAGACTGAACGATGGATTCCGTTTGGGCATCATCGATCCATAAGAATGATGGGATTATTGCAGGAGGCAAAGCGAGATTGAGAAGCTTATCCGAAAGGACTCGCGATTCTAACGGCCGGGTCATTCCAGTTTCCACGAATGCAGAAGCAATTTGCGGCCGCACTTCTTGATTTGCGTAATTCAATTGAGACCTGAGAAGATCCTTTGGATTTGTCAGCCTTTCATCATAAAGTTCGGTCAAAGTTGGAGATTGCTGCTCAAAATAATCGTGTGGCGCCTGATATTCCAGAAAACGATTTTCGGCATTATTTTCTTGCTCAGTAAACGAGCTCAAGACGTGAATTGTGGCAGGGGAAAACTTCTGCAGAAAAAGAAATTCAGAAGGATCAGACAAATGAACGCGGGTAAGATCCTGACGAATCCGCGGTGAATCCATTCGCATCTGCAGTTGATCTGAATCAACTTTCAGCGGCTGCGATGTTCCCAGTAAAAGAAGATCGCGCGCTGCGCCCTGAAATCCATAGATAAATGGAAAATTAGTGTGAAGTGTTCGCAGCACCGCAACAAATGTTGGATCACTGATTTCGTAAATTTGTATCCACTGCAAAAATAAACCGGATGGTTTGAGAATCTTGCGGATATCGGAATAATACTCGACTGAAAAGAGGGATCCGGTACCTGCAGTCCACGGATTGCTTGGCTCTGAAATGATGACATCGTAGCGTTTGCCGGCATAACGAACGTAGCTGCGCGCATCATCAGCGATGAAGTGAAATTTCGAATTTGTAAGGACATTGTTGTTCCACTTTGTGTAAAACCGCGTTGCTTCCGGCATGGATTGTATCAGGTCAACAGCATTCACTGATTTGACTTGTTCGTGCGTAAGAGCCGAACCGGCGGTGACACCGCTGGCAAGGCCGATCACAAGGACATCTTCGGGGGCAGGATGCAGAAGCAGAGGAATGTGCGCGCTAAGAATTTGAGTTGGGAGATCGGCCGATGAGGAGGCGTCGGCTTTTCCGTTGATATACAGCGTACGGGCCTCCGGCTTGAGATACTTCGTACGAGCAACAAGCAGGTGGCCGGCAGGATCATCCTCAAAATACAATACCTCGTATTGATCAATCATTCTCCGCTTCTCGGCGAGATTATGAGCTTGATCGTCCCGTCGGAACGGGATTTGCGTGAACCACTCACGCTTCCAGGAACCGGAAAGCAAGAAGAACACTGCAAGAGCAACAACCAGACTCGATGCTAAACGAATGAAACTGGTTTTGCTTTCTTTTTCTTTTGCAAGATGTAAAGCGTAAATTCCCAGAATCGCCGTTGCAACCGTTGTGCCGGCAAGGAGACGCTGCATACCAAACATCGGAAGAAGCAGCAGGCCACCCAACAAAGCCCCAATCACGTTGCCGATTGTGTTTGCGCTGTAAACAAGTCCCGATCTATAGCCGACCGTGCTCAGTTGATCGTTAACAAGCTTCACGAGAAGCGGCAATGCCATGCCGATAAAAATAGTGGGAACGAGCATCACCACATAGCAAATCAGCAGTTTTCCAGCTTCATAGGGGTAAAAAGCGAGAGGTTGCGTTGAAAAGAGGCTTCCCCATTGTTCAAAGACCCAAACGACGAATGGATAAAATGGAAGCAGCGCTGCAACAGTTCCGGCTGTTGCGAGCTGAGTGGAGCCAAAAAAGAAAAATACATTCTTAATCCTTGCTTCATACCGCGACAGTAAAGCGCTACCGAGCGATATTCCTGTTATGAATGCCGCAAGCATGATAGCGAACGAATAAGTGCTGGATCCTAGAACAACGCCGAAAAATCGCGTCCATGCGATTTCATAGAGAAAAGCCAATACACCCTCAACGAGGATCAAAAGTAAGCACATTCGGATCTGCTGGGGCGATAGTTTCATCACAGGCTCAGAGACAGCCTCTTCCGGAATCTTCGGACTCTCAGCGTATTTGGAAAGAAAAAGTGCAACGAGGGCTATGAACGCATTACCGATGGCAAGTAGTTTGACGCTCGCATTCAGACCCACAGACGGAAGAACGATGAATGTGATGAACAATATTCCACCCACAGCCCCTGCAGCATTCGCCGAATACAATTGAGAAGCGCGTCTGCCAACAAGCTTCAAATTAAAACTGACAGCGCGAAGGAGGAGTGGATAAGTACCACCCATCAAAGCGCACGGCAAAATCAATAGAACGCTGGAAAGAATTATTTTCAAAAACGTTCTGGTTGCTCCCGAAGAATGTCCGGGAGTCATTGTTGCGTAATTGCCATAGATACCCGCCGCAACATCTGTTAACTGCACGTAGGCGAGCGCATACAAGCCGACGGCAAGCTCCAAATAGGCGTATATCTTCAACGGGTTTTCCAGCCTGTCAGCGTATTTGCCGATGAACCAGCTGCCCAGCGCAAGGCCGGCCATGAAGGTGGAAAGCACTGTCGCGTAGGAGTAGGAACTTGCACCGATAAAATCAAGCAGGAACTTGCTCCAGGTAACCTGGTAACCAAGTGCAACTGTTCCGGAAACAAAAAACAGAAGAGAGATAAGCCGGAAGAATTTATGTTGATCCAATCGCAAATCAGTTTCTCATAAATATTTCTGTCGCTCAACAGTTCAAGAAGCGGCTTTTGTGGTTCGGGAGACTGTCCAAAAAGTCAGTTGGAGCGCGGACTTCCGGTCCACAAAAACTAGTAACAGAGAGGAGTTTCCTGCGGGCAAGATGCCCGCGCTCCCACTAACTCGCCGCAATTCTTGACTTTTTGGACAGTCCTCGCCCGAACCACTCGTTAAGGCTTACTACGCTTGTAATATGACTCATTCTGGTGTAATCTTGGCAACAACCGGGTGTAATCACAACTTATGCTTCGCAACGAGATCAAGCGAGAGATCCGTGGTGTGGTCTTTTTAGCCCTTGCGGTATTTCTCATTCTCGCGCTCTTTGGTTATGACCGCCTGGATCCTTCTTTCAACGTCAGCTCCGATCGAATCAAGGTTGAAAACTACGCCGGACCGGTGGGTGCTTACAGCTCCGATATTCTCTTCCTTTTCTTCGGGCTGGTAGCCTTTGCGCTCCCCGTTTTTCTGCTGATTGCCGCGTTCGGCGATTTTATGCAGCGCCAGGTCGATGCGGTCTATACGAAGTTTATCGGAACAGTTCTGTTGATTCCTACTCTGTGCGGCTTTTTGGACGTGTTTGTTTATCAGTGGCAAACGTATGCCCGGTTGCCGAACGGCGCCCTTACTGCCTTTCCTATGGAGGCAGGCGGATGGATCGGGGAGTCCTTAAATTCCTTGCTCCAAGCCAACGTTGGATATGCCGGCGCCTTGCTCGTTCTGGCCACTACGGGATTACTGGCATTGCTTCTGGTTGTGCATCTTTCGCTGGGCAAAATGGTCTTTCTCGTAAGCCAGCGATTGGCCGAGTTCGTGCGTGGATTTCGAACTGGGATCCGGAAAAAGATTGATACGGAAATTAGAACGAGAGAGCGCCGAAAAGTAATTCAGAAACACATTGAACGGATTGAGCAACAGACTCCCGTTGCTCCGCCACCCAAGGCAAAGAAAGAAAAGATCGATACTAAAAAGAAAGAACCGGTCATGACTCATGCGGTTCCTTCCAAAACGGAAGAGGAGCCGATACAACTCGATTTTCGCGACATGAGCGAGAACTTCATCCTGCCTCCTCTCACGCTGCTCGAAGCCCCCACAGGTGAGGTGAATGTTGACAAAAAGGAGTTGATGGAAAGATCCAAGGTAATCACAAGCAAACTTGCCGAATTTGCAATCGCGGGTTCGGTAACAGAAATCCATCCCGGTCCCATCGTCACTACGTTTGAGTTCAAGCCAGAAGCTGGAATCAAGTACAGCAAAATTGTGAGCATGACAAACGATCTTTGCCTCGCTCTAAAAGCGGAATCGATCCGGATTGATCGCCTGGCCGGACAGGCAACGATTGGTATCGAAGTCCCCAATCGAACAAGAGAAACAATCTTTTTGAGGGAAATCATCGGTTCGCAAGTCTTTCAGCAAACCACTTCCCCGCTTACTCTCGGGCTCGGTAAGATGATCCACGGAGAAGTGTACGTATCGGACTTGATGAAAATGCCGCACCTGTTGATCGCTGGCTCCACAAATGCCGGAAAGAGCGTCGCAATCAATGCAATGTTGTGCAGCATTCTCTATAAAGCGACTCCTGATGAAGTGAAGATGATTTTGATCGATCCGAAACGGCTGGAGCTGAGTTTGTATGAAGACATTCCTCATCTTCTCGTTCCGGTTGTTGTGGAACCGAAGCTCGCTTCGAACGCCTTGAAATGGGCGGTCCTGGAAATGGAAGAACGCTATCGTCTCCTTGCAAGTTTTAATGTGCGAAATATTGCGCAGTTCAATCAAATATTCCTGGATGAAAATCTCCAGGCAAATTTAACAGACGAACAAAGAAAACAACTGAAACCGCTGCACTACATTGTCGTTGTTGTGGATGAACTTGCGGATCTCATGATCACGTGCGGAGCAGAAGTGGAAGAATCCATTCAGCGGCTTGCTCAAATGGCGCGGGCTGTTGGAATCCATTTAATCGTAGCCACGCAAAGACCATCAGTGGATGTGATTACCGGCGTAATCAAAGCAAATTTCCCATGCCGCATCGCTTTCCGGCTGCCGTCCGGGCATGATTCAAAAACAATTCTCGATACAAAAGGCGCCGAGCAGCTTCTCGGGATGGGGGATATGCTGTTCATTGCTCCGATGAGCTCCCGTCTTATGCGAATTCACGGAGCGTTCGTAACTGAGCGGGAAATTCAAAGATTGACGAAGTTCTGGTTCCGTCAGAGCAAGCCACATTACAATGACGAAATCTTAAGAGAGCCGGAAGCAAAAGTGGAAATAGATGATTTCCATGATGAACTGTACTCCGAAGCGATTCGCGTGGTGATTACTTCCGGCCAGGCATCAGTATCAAACTTGCAGCGCCGTCTCCGGCTCGGTTACGGGCGCGCGGCTCGAATGATTGACCGCATGCAGGCTGAAGGAATCGTGGGTCCCGCAGATGGCAGTCGCCCCCGGGAAATCCTGGTGAAATCGGATTACCTGGAGCGAATGCAGGTGTAGCGCGGGCGTCCCGTCTGCGAATTTAGCGCAGACGGGACGTCCGCGCTACTTTGCTTAAGACCTTCCGAAGCTTCTTTTCATCCACTCTGTACTTGAACAGCTTCACATCGTCAACAAAAATCACCGGTATTTCGTCACTGTACTTCTCATACGCTTCTTTGTCCTGCTCAATGTCAATCACTTCCACCGTTGCGTGAAATTCTGCTGCCACCTTATCCAGAACGTGTTTCGCTTCTTCGCACAGATGACAGTCCGGTTTGGAATAGATGCGCAACCGCAAACTAGATTTTGGCGACAACTTCTACGTAATTAGAAGCGTTGTAACGCTGATGGAAATCGTACTTTTCCCTCATATCCCATGTGGAGAGGACCACGAATAGAAGGATGAAGGCACAGACGTAAGGAAACAGCATATCCAGTGTAAGGGGAGGTCTCTCTTTACGGATACTGGGAAAAATTTCTACGAAAGTGGAGCGCGGTAAGCGGTAGTTTTGAATGGCCGCGGGCATGCATTCTTCGCGAAAATCCGCAAGTAAAGAGAGCGTTTTGCAGAATTGATCCAGCTCATCGCTGCACAGATCACAATACTTGAGATGCTCGTGCACCTGCAGCCTTTCCGATTCGCCGATTATGCCATCCACATATCCGGAAAACCGATCCTGGATCCACTCGCACGAACCGATTTGTTTAGAATAAATCCTTGACAGCATCTTTCATCTCCTGTCTGGCGCGGGCGAGACGGGACTTGACCGTTCCGATGTTCAAGTCGAGAGCTGCAGTAATTTCCTGATAGCTCAGCCCTTCCAGATCGCGCAGAACAAGGATCGCACGATGATCCGGACGCAGTTTGCGTAGCGCCAGGTTGACGCGCCGGCACCGCTCACTCATGGTTAGCGACATTTCTGGATCAGGCAAGGAATCAAACTTCGTTTGAGAGATGCCTTCCAATCCCATGAAACGATCCTTTAACCGCTGATACCACCGTCTCTTTTCATTCAAAACGGTGTTCAAAGTGATTCGATAAATCCATGTTTTCAACGAACAATGATTCTGAAAGCGAGGCAAGCCCCGGAAAACTTTGATGAACACATCCTGACAGACTTCTTTTGCTTCCTCCAGATTCCCAAGGTACCTGTAAAGGAACCGAACGATCGGACGTTCGAACTCGGCTACAAGCACCTCAAAAGCTTTCTCGTCTCCCGCCTGAAGCTCACTCACAAATACGGCCTGACTTCGAGCAGCAGCGGTTTCCTCATCCACTTCGAATGCGGCAATCGGTAGAGACGCGGCCTTGCTAAATGGGCTCATGTTCACTTCCGTTTACCCTTAGACACACGGTTTCAAGAAAAGTTCCATCGTTTCTAATTGTAACGTTTTTTGGGTTAAAACGATTTCTTTTTTCACCGCAGAGGACGCTGGGGTCGCAGAGAAAAGAAAAAGCAGATTTTTCTCCGCGCTCTCTGCGGTCTCTGCGCTGAATTAATTAATGTTGGGGTCGGTGGGGCGAAGATGGCTGAAATTTGCCGTAAGTCTGAGGACCGCTACAGCACCGGACAGATGTTCGTCGACGGCCATAGCCCGAAGATAGGCATCGTCCAGTTCCAAAAGACGGCGTTTTTCCTCAATATCCAGAGGAAGGACGCTGGCAATCAAATTCACCATCTCGATCAGATCAGAATCCTGAATCAAGGAGGCATCCAGATTTTGCATATGCTTTGCGAAAGTTCCGAAGTTCCTCAGCAAAGATTTCTTTACGGTCTTCACCTCAGCTTCCCCTGCTTCGACCTTATCCGGCAAAATATGAACTCGAACTTTGCGATAAGGAATTTCCTGCACAGTCTCCAAAGCTCTGATGCGTGTAATTCCCCGCAAAACGATGTTGTATTTCCCTTCCGGAAGATTTTCAACGTAGGAGAGCTCTCCCGCGCAGCCAATGGAAAAGATGGGAGGATTTCCATAGTAATCGTCCTGCCAGCCCGGTTGAAGCAGAAACATCCCGATCATTTGCTGATTTTCAATGGTTTCTTTTACCATTTCACAATAACGTGGCTCAAAAATGTGAAGCGGAAGATTGGTCTGCGGAAAAAAAACAACGTTGGGTAGAGGAAAAACTGCAACGACGTCCGGCTGCATTTAGGTTGTCATCTTATAGCCCATAAATATGAGAATGCCCAGGCCAACAACTGTCAAAATCACCAAAAACAGAATAAATCCAATCAAGGTATCTGGAACATCTTCCATTGCGCCCATTACTTTTTCCCGGGCTGACGATATCTTTGCTAGAATTGCACTCATTTTTGACAACGTGCCTCCGTCCTAACAATACTCAAAATCAAGGTGAAGATTATAGTATAGAGCCTGAAAAATTCAACGATGACGAATGATTAGCCGGTTTTGGCCCAAAAGGACGTACTCAACATTTCTCCATCTGATTGTACGGGTGAAAATGGTCGACAAAAGTAGCCCAAAATTACACAATCCCACCACTGGACCGATAACCCAGAAATAAATTCGCTGATGGAGAGCAAGTTTCTGCACAGCCCCGACGCAGCGGCAACGAAGATCAGCTTTCAGCGACTGGATCAACTGCAGAGCAAAAAAAGTTGGCCAAAAATAGCCTGGAAAAAAGAAACCGGTTACGATCCAGGCAATCCAGACAGAATGGAAGAGAAAGGCTGCTCCCCAAAGCCGGGGATAGTAGATACGAGTGATCAAAAGCTGGCGAAAACTCCAGCGAAGGAATTCCGGAAGCCGAATGGAATCATGCGTAAATGCAAGAGCGCCCGGAACAAACTCTACTCTTCTGTTTGAGGTCTGCATCGCCCGCGTCAGACTGTAATCATCACTCAGGGAACCTTTCCAAAAATCGAATACGCGCGCGGATTGAAAAGTTTCCCTCAGAATCGCGGTTGCGCCACCCCATGCAAAATTTCGCGCGCTGTTTTCTTTGTACAGAGTCAGTACGCTGGAATTCCAGGCTGCGCGCAAAGTGGAACCGAAATTTCCGCTATTTGTGAACCATCTGTAGCCCGTTGCCGCATGATCCGGATGCAGTAGAAGCCGCAAAACAAGGGTACGAAGCCAATCAATTTTCACGGAACAATCCGAATCAATGAAAGCAAATACTTCGTATTCAGCCGGGAGCTGCTGAATCGCATACTGCAAATTATGCACCTTCTGCCCCGATTCGTTTGCTTTGCCGGCAATCAAGATTTCGCCTGAACCAAACTCTTGAAGAAGGGGCACGACAGGATCCAGATCGGAATCCACAATGAAGAAGACTTTGAAATCCGGATAGTCCAGCGCGAACCACGAGTGTATATTCTCGCGAAGACCAACATCCATTCCCCTGCAAGGCGCAAGCAAAGCCACTTTCGGCCAACGCGTGGCATTTTGTTCGGTTGGATTGAACACTTCACGAAGAAAAAAATGCCGAAAACGAATCGTCTGGACAAAAGAGAACAGACCCTCCAAAATCAGGACCATTGCAAACGAAAACCAGACCCATATCATAGAGTGCTTATACTAGAACACAAGATATTGAACATTGCATATTGAAAATTGCAAAAAAACAATATGCAATATGCATTTTGCACTATGCAATAAGTGGTATGTTTCTGAAACTACTTTTGATTTTCGCTTGTATCTTTGCTCAAATTGGATCCAATTCGGATCGCGAAGAACATCTGAGTAATATTCGTCAACTGACCTTCGGCGGTGAAAATGCTGAAGCATATTTCTCTGAAGATGGAACCGAATTGATCTTTCAATCCACGCGAGACGGCTATCCGTGCGATCAAATTTTCAGAATGAACTCGGATGGCTCGGACGTCAGAAAAATCACTAACGGAAAGGGGCGCACTACCTGCGCATATTTTTATCCGGACAAAAAGCGGATCCTCTACTCATCCACTCATCAGGAATCACCCTCCTGCCCTGCTGCTCCGGATCGTAGTCGCGGCTATGTATGGGGACTGTATCCCTACGATATTTACACCGCGGATCGCGACGGGACAAATGTTCAGGTTCTGTCCGCATCGCCCGGCTACGATGCGGAAGCGACGATTTCACCGGATGGAAAACAAATCGTTTTTACATCGGATCGGGATGGAGATCTTGAGCTTTATGCAATGGATTCCAATGGAAAAAATGTTCGCAGACTCACTCATTCACCCGGGTACGATGGTGGCGCCTTCTTTTCCGCTGATTCAAAGAAAATCGTGTGGCGAGCGCGCCATCTGAGTGATCAACAGGAACAAAAAGACTACAAGGACCTTCTCTAGGCGCGTCTTGTTAAGCCATCGCAGCTTGAGATCTTTGTGATGAATGCGGACGGAACCGGTGTGCAGCAGGTAACCCGAAACGGCGCCGCGAATTTTTGTCCGTATTTTCATCCTGACGGAAAGCGAATCATTTTTGCATCGAATGTGAACGATCCCGGAAAAAGAAATTTTGATCTGTACCTGATCGATATTGATGGAAAAAATCTGAAGCAAGTGACCTTTCATCCGGCATTCGATGCATTCCCTATGTTCACTCAAGACGGAAAACGGCTTGTGTTTGCTTCGAATCGAGACGCAAAAAAGCCGGGAGAAACAAACGTTTTTGTAGCGGATTGGACGGAAAGTGTTCCCCCAATTGACGAATCAAAGATCCGTAAGGATGTGGAGTTCCTTGCCTCGGATGAAATGAAGGGACGATTGACAGGAACACCCGAGGCCCGCAAATCCGCCGAATACATAGCAGCTGAGTTTCAAAACGCGGAACTGCAGACACCATCCGGAATTGATTCCTTTTATCAGCAGTTTGAATTTACATCAGGCATAAAACTCGGCACTACGAATACTTTAGAAATGAAAACCGTCAAGAACAAGAAATCCTATGTCCTGAGCTCCCACTTCCTTCCTGTTGGATTTTCCGATGATGGCGAACTCGCCGGCGCTCCCGTGATCTTTGGTGGTTATGGAATCCGGGCTCCCGATCTCAAGTATGACGACTACGAACGGATCGACGTAAAAGGCAAAATTGTTTTGTGCTACAGATTTGGTCCCGAAGGGGGTGATCCGAAGAGCGCGTACTCGCAATTTTATCCGCTCCGTTACAAAGCGATGATTGCCCGCGATCTGGGCGCCGTGGCGCTTTTGGCCGTTGCGGAATCTGAAAAGGACGATGAGCTTCTAAAATTGCGCCGCGATGCGACTTTCGGCACTTCCGGGATTCCGGTTCTCAGCATTAAAAGAAGCCTATTTCTGGAATGGATAGAAGCGGCCGGAGTAAAGGTTCCGGAAAAAACGGATCCTCATTCCCTCACGAGCTTTGATCTGCCCGGCGTTCAAATATCGTTAACAACAACCCTGCTGCGCGAGAAATCGAAATCGGACAATGTCCTGGGATGGTTGCCCGCAAAAACTCCAACAAAGGAAACTCTGATCATCGGCGCCCACTATGATCACCTGGGCACCGGCACAGAAGGTTCCCTTTCGCCGAAATGGGACGTCGTTCACAATGGCGCAGATGACAACGCCTCCGGTGTTGCCGGTTTGCTTGAACTCGCGCGGTTCTTTGGCAAGCGTAAGGAGCAACTTCAACGAAACATGCTTTTCATTGCATTTGGCGGTGAAGAGCTTGGTGTCCTTGGTTCCAGCTATTTTACGAAGAATCCTGTGATTCCGATCCAGGACGTGATCGCTATGTTAAACATGGACATGATCGGAAGATTGCGCGATGAAAAGCTCGTCGTAGGAGGCACGGGCACTTCCCCGGTATGGAAAGAGATGCTGCAAGCATCGAATCAAGAGAGACTCAAAATAACATTCAATGAAGATGGTTATGGTCCGAGTGACCATTCCGTGTTTTACGCCAGAAATATTCCGGTTTTGTTCTTCTTCACGGGAGCTCACGCGCAATACCACAAACCGGAAGATGACGCCGCATTGATCGAATACAAAGGGATGGTTGCTGTTCTGAATTATGTTTCACGAATTGCAGAGAAAATCGTTGCGATGCCGTCAAAACCGGAATTTGTAAAAGTAAAATCCAGAGAGCAAGCAGTGGGAACCGGAGGATTTCGCGTTTATCTGGGAACCATTCCCGATTATTCGGAAGATGTCAAAGGTGTGAAATTGACAGGCGTTCGTGATGGAAGTCCCGCAGAAAAAGCAGGAATTCTTGGAGGGGACATCATCGTTGAGTTCGGTGGCAAGAAGATTGAGAACGTCTACGACTATACGTACGCGTTGCAACAACAGAAACCGGGTGACATCGTTACAGTTGTCGTTTTACGGAACGATCAGAAGAAATCATTGCGGGTAACATTACAGAAGCGTGCCTCCGCCGAGTAGTTTGTTGCGGTATGAGTAACAGCTTTATTCCGCAATCCTCCGGGTTCCCCTTATCCTCACATCTTGAACCTAAGCTAGTCACGGTTTTACGAGAGGGATACTCACGCAAACAATTCTCGTCTGATATTGTTGCCGGCATCATCGTGGGCATCGTCGCGCTTCCGCTGGCGATTGCTTTTGCAATCGCATCAGGAGTTAAACCGGAACAAGGGCTCTACACCGCAATCATCGCAGGTTTTGTCGCTGCCGTTCTCAGTGGCAGCAGAGCGCAGATCACGGGACCAACCGGAGCTTTTATCGTGATTGTTTACGGCATTGTCAAACAGTACGGCTATGACGGCCTTGCCGTGGCAACCTTCATCGCTGGATTTCTGCTGCTGGCGATGGGAATCGCCAAAATGGGAGTCATCCTCCGATTCATTCCCTATCCCGTCACAATCGGTTTTACGAGTGGTATCGCGCTAATTATTTTCTCGTCACAAATCCCGGATCTCTTTGGTTTGCAGATTGCAGCGGTGCCTCCGGAATTCATCTTGAAGTGGCACTCTTATGCGCAACACTGGCAGACATTCAATCTTTCTGCATTTTTCCTTGGGGCCTTTTCACTTGGAATCGTATTCTTGTTTCCTCGGATCACACATAAAGTTCCTGGTTCACTCGTTGCACTGGTTCTTGCTACGGTTGCCGCGGCTCTGTTTCACCTTCCTGTGGAAACAATCGGCAGCAGATTCGGTGATGTCCCGAACTACCTTCCTGCTCCCCGCATGCCGGAAGTTTCCTGGAGCCTGATCACAAAAATGTTCTCGCCTGCGATTACCATCGCCTTACTGGGAGCTATTGAGTCCCTTCTTTCCGCAGTCGTAGCGGATGGAATGTTGGGCACAAGACACCGTTCCAACATGGAATTGATCGCTCAAGGAGCGGCAAACATAGTCTCACCGATGTTTGGTGGAATTCCGGCAACGGGAGCTATCGCTCGCACGGCGACAAACATTAAGAACGGTGGACGCACGCCCATTTCAGGAATCGTGCATGCAGTCACATTGCTGCTGGTGATGCTCTTTTTTGCGAAGTGGGCTGCCCTAATCCCGATGGCCGCACTCGCTGCAGTTTTGATTTACGTGGCATACAACATGAGCGAATGGCAGACCTTTCTACAAATACTGCGGAGCCCCAAAAGCGACATTGCAATACTGATCACAACCTTCTTGCTTACAGTTTTGATTGATTTGACCGTTGCCATTGAAGTCGGAGTTGTGCTTGCTGCGTTTCTGTTTATGCAACGGATGGCAAACGCCACGCAGGTCGGGTTTAAGACCAGGGAATTGCTCGAAGAGGAGGAAGGTGAAGATCCGAAGGCAATCGCCAAAAGGGTGGTTCCTCCAGGCGTGGAAGTATTTGAAATCTATGGGTCGCTGTTTTTCGCAGCAGTCGATCAGTTTAAGGATGCTTTGCGGCGCGTGGAGAAGAATCCGAAGGTTTTGATACTTCGGATGCGTCACGTTCTGGTGCTCGATGCTACTGGACTAAAAGCGTTGGAAGATCTATACAGGAAAATGAAAAAGGACAAGGCTACTCTGATACTTTCCGGAGTTCATGCACAGCCTTTAGTGGTCATGGATCAAGCTGGATTTCTCGACAGGATTGGTCAGGATAATCTTCAGCCTGACATTGACAATGCCCTGAACCGCGCGCGAGAGATTCTGGGGATGCTTTCTACAAAATGAAATCTATCGTTGATCGACTCAATGAAAAGAGACCGGTGATTCTGGATGGTGCCATGGGCACCGAATTATTTCGCCTGGGAGTCGAAACCCGGCTTCCGTGTTGGTCGGCTCACGCTTTGTTGCACCAGCCACAACTGGTGCAGAGAGTGCATGAAGATTACATTCGCGTTGGCGCTGAAATTCTCACCACCAATACCTTCCGGACCTCCTTCCGTTCGTTGAATAAAGCAGGACTTGGGCATTTGTCAAAGCAGATGACTGAACTAGCCGTTCGATTGGCAAGACGGGCGAGAGAAGAAGCTGCATTGACCGATGCAATTTGGATCGCCGGTTCGATCGCACCGCTCGAAGACTGCTATGAACCGCAGCTGATGCCAGATAGCGCTACCGCGGCAAAGGAACACACAGAAATGATTGATTGGCTATGTAATGCCGGCGTTGACTTGCTATTGATTGAAACCATGAACAGCATCGAAGAGTCGGCCGCAGCTGCAGAATGCGCGGCTGCAACAGGGACACCGTTTTTCGTGAGCT
>JAKEFK010000299.1 GCA_022616075.1 bacterium | reverse complement strand
TCATAGTGAACCCTTTGCCGAACCGGTCGAAGTCAGCGGCCATTTGAAATTGATCGCGTGGATTTCGATGGATGTTCCTGATACGGATTTTCAAGTGTCGGCTTATGAGATTGCGCGGGAAGGGAAAAGCATTCTGCTGAGTGAGGATCTTCTTCGCGCGCGGTATAGAGATTCACTTTTGCACGAGAAGCTGGTCAAGCCTGGAGAAGTGAACCGGTATCAGTTTGATTCTTTTCCTTTTATCTCACGCAAAATTGCGAAGGGTAGCCGGATCCGGCTGTTGATTCGTTGCCCGAATACCATCTATCTTCAGAAGAATTACAATTCCGGCAGGATTGTTGCGCAAGAAAGCGCGAAGGATGCGCGCACGGCTCACATCCAACTTTTTCATGACAGCGATCATCCCAGCTCTCTCGAGCTTCCCATCGTGAAGTAATTACCGGAGGCCCAATCAATCCAAAGAGAACGGTAAACACCTTTGCGTCAGCATCCTTTCTGCATGACATGGGCTCCGAAATGGTATTTTCCGTTTGGCCATTGTTTGTGACGAATGTGCTGAAAGCCAACATGTCGGTGTTGGGCTTGATCGATGGAGTGGGGGACGCCGTTGTTTCGATCTCGCAAGCGGCATCCGGTTACATTTCGGATCGCGTACAAAAAAGAAAAATTTTTGTTTGGTTAGGATATTTGTTTGGAAGCATGGCTCGCATCGGCTATGCTCTGGCGCCATCCTGGCAGGTTTTGATTCCGTTTCGGATTCTGGATCGCTCAGGAAAAATGCGGGGGAGCCCGCGCGATGCAATCATCTCCGATGTTTCTACGGATCAAAACCGGGGACGCAACTTTGGTTTTCTCCGGGCAATGGACAATCTGGGCGCAACGGTTGGAACGATTCTTTCCATTCTTCTGATTCAAATGCTTGCTTACCGCTCGCTTTTTGCGCTTGCCGCAATTCCCTCTACATTCGCTGTGATTCTGATTGTTTTTATGACCAAGGAACAGAAGACGGAACGAAAGATATACCGCGGAGTGCGGTTGAGTGATTTTGGCGGAGACCTGAAAGTGTTTACTGTTTCCAGCGGACTCCTTGCGTTAGCTTCCTTCAGTTATTCATTCCTGCTGGTTTATGCGTCGAGGGAAGGTTTTTCAACGCCCATGGTTCCGGCTCTGTATCTGGCTTTCAATCTGGTTGCGGCATTGGTCTCGCTTCCGTTTGGACGCCTTGCCGATCGCATCGGCAGAAAACCGGTTCTGTATCTGGCCTTCGTTTTCTGGGGACTGGTGAATGTTGCCTTGATCGTTCAAGGTGGCAAGACCGGAATTCTTTTAGCTTTCGTGTTGTATGGATTGCATAAGGGGAGTCTGGAGCCTGTTCAAAAGGCGTTTGTTGCTGAGCTCGCACCGCGGGAATTTGTTGCGAGCTCCCTCGGTGGTTATCAGATGGTCATCGGTTTGCTGAGCCTTCCGGCGTCCCTTTTCGCGGGACTCTTGTGGGATGAAGTTGCGCTCACAGCGCCCTTCTATTTTTCGCTGGCTCTAACCGCGCTCGCTTTGCTTGTTCTATCGTTCGTGAGGGAGCGGAGATAGATCTCCCCGATGGTGTTGGCTAGTGTCCTGCTTCCATTATATTATTTGGGAATGTTACGGTGAGGTTTCCTGTTGCTCCGCTTGAATGAGTGTTATACTCTCACCACGATCAGGGGCGCATTATAGGTGCTATGCCAAAAGTAATTCTTGTAAATCCGGCGAGTGTAACTGTCGGATATAGTTTTATCGCTCCCCGGTGGCTCTATGTCATTGCTCAAGCTACGCCCGTCGACCTCGTCGGTGATCCGGTGCTTGTGGACGAATCGTTGAACCTGTTTGACCCGGAAATCGTGGAGCCGGGGGACATCGTTGGAATCGGAATCACCACCGGTAACTGCAATCCAGGTTATCGAGTGCTCCGGGATGCAAAGAAACGAGGTGCAACCGTAATCGTTGGCGGCATACACGCGACGATTTTTCCGCAGGAGCCGATGGAGATGGGGGCGGATGCTGTCATTACCGGCGCCGGAGATGTTGTCTGGGGAAAAGCGGTTCGGGACGCATTGGCTGGACAACTGAACAAGCTGTATGTCGGAGGAAAAATTCCGGGGGATCAGCTTTTGACAGGCAGATGGGATTTGCTCGATCCTCACCGGTACATGTTTGCGTCCGTTCAGACGGTTGCCGGTTGTCCGGAGAATTGCAGCTTTTGTTCCGTATGGGTTACGGATGGCCGCCAGCCGCGTCAGCGACTCACAGACAAGATCATCGAAGAAGTAAATACTCTTTACGGAATGGGTTTCCGTTATGTGATATTTGCGGATGATAATTTTAATCCTGCTACGATCGGTAGAATTCAACGCGAGACCAGTCCGAGTAAGCGAAAGGAACTCGAAAGGATTCGCGAGGAACGCCTGCAGTTCTTTGAAGAATACAGCAAAGCTGTTCCGCGGGACATCTACGGATTCACTCAGATGACTGCAGAAGTTGTAAGCGATCCTGAATATCTCAGAGGGATGTACGATAAGATGCGAGTTCGCGCAGCGCTGATCGGCGTGGAATCCTTTTCGGCGGAGGGACTCGAGGCCGCAAATAAACAGTGGAATCCGGTCGGCGAAAAAATGGTAGAGACGATACGGACCATTCAGCAAAATGGAATTTTTGTACTGAGCTCGATTATCTGCGGTCTGGAAACGGATACCGTTGAAACCATTGCGACCATGCGGGAATTTGCGAAAGCATCCGGTAGCTTGCTTGCGCAATTTACACTCTACAGTCCCTTTCCCGGCACCGTGGATTTCTTTGAAATGATGCAGGATTACAAAAATGGATTGCAAAACTCTTCCGTTCCACCAAAACACAAGAACAAGATCCTGTACGATCGCTATTGGACAGATCCGAAAAAACCTGCCGTTCTGATTCAACACCAGAACATCGACAGCACTACGCTGGTCAAAGAGATCAGAAAGAGTTGGGCCAGCTTTTACAGCCTGAAAGAAATTCGCAAGCGCGCAGCGGCAACAAAGTGGCCTGTTATGGGGAAAATCTGGTACACGCTCGCTTGTCTGGGATTCAAAGCTCTCTATGCCGGTTCCGGTTTCTCAGCTGATTCCGTTAAGACCCGGAAAATGAAATTCCTTCCCTCCCTGGCCCTTAAGAGCGCGGTCTACTTTCATAACAGTTTCTTCCGCAAACAAACCACTTAGATCTGGCCAGATATGGGGATAAAAACTGGTTTTATCTCCCTATCTAATTCAAATCTCCTCTGATCTCCCTATCAATTGGCCTGGATTGGTTCAATCCGGAAAACACCGTCTACGGAGATGGAATTGTCGACATAACCGCCCTGATCGATTTCCAGAGGCGCGCAGGTCCATGTGCCTCGCCCGGTGCCGTTTCGGTTCATCGTCACATCGAAACGCGCCAGCTCCCGCCAGAATTGATTCGATGCAGTCTCATTCACCGGCGCGATCAGTGCAGTGGCCCCGGTTCGTATATTTAGATGCGCCTCCATTTCTCCGAAAGCGTCGGCAAAAAAAGCAAAACCGTTTCCTTGTTCGTCAAGAATCCTTCTAAACGCCTCTCCTCCGTGAACTCCTTTGTACACAACGCGGTTTGCATCTCGAAACGTCTCGCTTCGCAGCTCGAATGTAAAATCGAGACGGCAATCGACAGTTGTTCCTTCACTATCGGTTCCCGAAGCCTGCGCTTCCAGTTTGAAGTTGGCGGGAAGGGACTCTACTCTATTAGATCCAACGCCGTCATCATCGTTACATGCCGCGGCGGTCAGGAAGACCAGAAATGCAAAAACAATTTTACAGTTCACTGATGGTCGCGTGGAATCGTATCTTGCCATGTTTTTTCCCGGACGAGTTTGCCGTCCTGAAGAAGTTTGCGTTTGTAGCTGTAGTAAAAATTCTTGCGATCGCTGCGGAAGGATAGCTCCGCTTCCCAGGTAAGAACTCTGTCTTTGAGCTCCACGGTTATGTTGTGCTTGCCGAGCAACTGAGTCTTCTCCGGATGATCGTCTGATGTTTCGTGAACGATTGTTTCCGTGTAGCGCTCTGTTCCCCATGGGTACCGGGTTCCACCGCTGTTCGTGGCCCGAATTTTTGTGCTGCGACTGGCCGTATCTCTTTCAACAGTTCCTATTTCTCCATAGCCGGAAATTGTTCCCTCATCCAGAGTTATAAATTCCGGAAGGTCCTTCTCTTTTTCAGGTGGAAGGAACGCGGCTGGCACTGGTCTTTTTTCAAAGGGCACGATCGGCAATATAACTTTGGTCCCTCCTAAATATAACGAAGTGGTTACTTGATCAGGAGCCGGCCAGAACATTGGCCACTGTGCGTTACTGACCGAAAGACGGATTCGGTGATTTTTCGGAAAAACCCAGGAAGTGAAATGCATTTCAATCGGCAGCGTAAAAGATGTGCCGGGCTCCAGCGATTTTGGATTTTTTGCGGATTCCCGATGCGTTCCATTAAATCCTGCTCCTGCTACAAGAGTTACAGTTCCATCCGGTGCTACATCGGAAAGACGCGCGAACCAGTTTGCATGCGGCGCATCCGAGGAAACATTTAAAACTGCTTGAGGCAATCCAAGGATTTCCACATCTTCTTTCAAAGCATCCGTGTCGTACACAAGACTGAAGGCGTCCGTAGGCCGTTGATCGGGCGCAACATCTCCCCACCACATCACAGGACCGCTCGCTTCGATTCCAGTTGTTGGAATATTGCGAAGTTTGTGTATATCCGATTGTGGGGGCCTTTCTAATAACGTATGATTCGGCTGCGGATAGAACGTGTGCGAGCGGATTCGCTGGATCGGCCAACCATCTTCCCAGCGCCATTTGCCAGGTGCTTCCTCAAGAGTGGGAACCGGCGCGTGCCATTCGCGAACAAATACTGCGAAACGTGGTTCCTTCATGATTCCGGTGTCCTTGCCTTTTAGCCAGTGGTCATACCAGCGGACCGCTTCGTGTCGCCATTCGATTTCCGGTTTCGGATAAGCATCATGCGGAAAAGCATGTGACCAGGGTCCGATGAGCGCCTTGACCGGAGCTTTTAGATTCTGCAGCATGCGTGGAATGCTGTCGCGGTAACCATCATACCAGCCGCCGATTACAAACGTTGGGACACGAATGGAATCGTACAGTGCTTTGAGAGTCGTGCGGTCCCAGAACGGGCCATCACGCTGCTGCCGCTTATACGTCATCATCCAGGGTTGCGTATCGAACCTGTTGCGAAAATAAGCTTCATCGATCACATAGTC
>JAKEFK010000298.1 GCA_022616075.1 bacterium | reverse complement strand
TTCATAACGGTTCAAAACGGTTCATCTCGTATTCTAAAACATAAGCTTGGTGGGCAAGACGCCCGCACCACATCGCTTTCAAAAGGTCCTGATATAATGCTATCAGAGAAGCCGGCCACGGCTCTGGATGAAGGATTTTGGATGCCTGGTACTTTACCACCTGTACCTGTCAATGAACAGGAACGGTTAAATGCTTTATTGCGGTTTCAGATTCTGGACACGCATCAGGAGCAGGACTTTGATGACATCGCGGCTTTAGCGTCTCACGTTTGCCAGACTCCGATCGCACTGATCACCTTTGTTGACGCGAACAGGCAGTGGTTCAAGTCGCGAGTCGGTATCCAGGAAACGGAAACTCCCCGCGATATTGCATTTTGTGCGCACGCCATCACACAGGATGGCCTCTTCCTTATTGAGGATGCGGTTTCCGACCCGCGCTTTGCTGAGAATCCGCTCGTAAAAGAAGATCCGCACATACGGTTTTATTGTGGCGCTCCCCTGGTCACCAAAGACAAATTCAGTTTGGGAACTCTGTGCGTAATCGATCGTGTGCCAAGGCAATTGAATGACGATCAAAAGCAAGCGCTCTTATCGTTGAGCCGCCAGGCGGTTCGACAGCTCGAGCTGCGGCACATTCAAAATGTGCTTTCGCAAACCATTGATGAAAGTCGGGCAAAAGAAGAAGCTTTGCGCATCAGTGAACAAATGAATACTCGAATGGTAGAAGCCAGCATGGATTGCATCAAAGTTCTGGATCTGGAAGGTCGATTGCTTTCGATGAATAGTGGCGGCCAAAAAATTTTGGAGATACCGGATTTTGGTCCACTGATGAATTGTCCCTGGGTGGAGTTCTGGCATGGACGCGACAAGGAGAACGCTTCTTCCGCCATTCAAACGGCGCTGCAAGGTTCAGTAGGGCGTTTCGTTGGCTACTGTCCAAGCTGGGAAGGGAAGCCAATGTGGTGGGATGTGGTGGTCAATCCGATTCTGGATGCGAACGGCAAACCGGAACTGTTGCTTGCCGTGTCCCGGGACGTCACCAAATCCAGAATGACCGAGGAACAATTTCGCACTCTCTTTGAAACGGCTCCGATAGGAATCGCCATCAATCAACCCAATGGAAGGTTTGTTCGCGTGAACCGGACCTTTCAGGAAATGCTGGGGTACAGCGAAGAAGAGCTCTGCCGGGTCACTTTCAAAAATATCACTCTCGGAGAAGATCTTGCGGAAAGTTTGCGGCTCTTTGGTGAGCTGGTAAGCGGAGTCCGGAATGAATTTCAGGTGGAAAAGCGTTACACAAAGAAAAACGGGGAAGTGATCTGGGCGAATACGCGGTGCGCATCCGTGCGGGATGACGATGGAAATTTTCTATTTACTTTTGCAATGGTGGAAGACATCACCGATCGTAAAAAAGCGCTTTTTGAATTGCAGTCGTTAAAGAATAAATTGCAGATTGAAAACACATACCTTCAGGAAGAGATCAAGATCCAGCACAACTCCCAGGAGATCATCGGCGTCTCGCAGGCAGTGAAAAAGGTTTTTCAAAGCATCGACCGCGTTGCGCCCACGGATTCAACGGTTTTGATCACCGGAGAAACAGGAACCGGTAAGGAATTGGTGGCGCGGGCAATCCACGATTGCAGTACCCGCAAAGAAAGAGCGTTGATCATTGTGAATTGTGCTGCTCTTCCCTCCGGTCTGATTGAAAGCGAATTGTTTGGACATGAAAAAGGAGCATTTACGGGAGCAATTACTAGAAAGAAAGGGAAATTTGAACTGGCCGACGGCGGATCGATTTTTCTGGATGAAGTGGGAGAACTGCCGATCGAAACACAGATCAAATTACTTCGAGTGCTTCAAGAACAGGAATTCGAACGCGTGGGAGGAACGCAGACCCTGAGTGTCGATGTTCGAGTGATTGCCGCCACCAACAGGAATCTTCAAGAACAAGCGCGAACAGGCGCGTTCCGCAATGACCTTTTTTACCGCTTAAACATTTTCCCTGTTGCACTGCCGCCTTTGCGGGAAAGAACGGAAGACATTCCGTTTCTGGTAAGTCATTTTGTGTCGAAATTTTCGAGACGGATGGCGAAAAAAATAGATCGCATTTCTGCGGCTGCCGAAGAAATGCTTCGTTCCTATACCTGGCCGGGTAATGTCCGGGAACTGGCGAATGTGCTGGAACGAGCGGTTATTTTATGCGATGGCGGAGAACTGCAAATCGAACAACTTGGAATCTCACTTTCTCAATCACTGTCTGAGACAATTCCAAAACTGCAGGATTTTGAGCGGGCGCATATTTTGGAGGCCCTGGAAAAAACGAACTGGATTGTTGGTGGTCCAACCGGCGCAGCAAAACTACTCGGCCTGAACCGGACCACATTGCTTGCAAGAATGAAAAAACTCGGAATTGAAAGACCTCTCTAGCGATGTTCCTCCCCTTTATCAAGCTGTCAACATCTTGACTCGGTGTCAACATATTGACTCTCCGCTTCCGGAAATAAACACACCATCAACTGTAACTAAACATACAAGTCATTGTCAGGAGGAAACTTACATCGCTCCGGATGACGTGTGCTTATGATTGGCATCGTTTTCGCAGTGGAGTAAACCGGGAAGAAAAAGATGTTTCGAATCAGCAAAACATTTGAGAATGACGCGACCCAAATCTTTCGAATCGAAGGAAAGATCACAGAGGAACATGTTGCCGAATGGAGAAATGAAATGAGTTTGATTCAGAGCCACAACGGACGCCACGTCATTCTTGATTTCGCTCAGGTATGGTTCATTTGTTTTAAAGCAGTTGAGGCTTTGGCCCAGCTGATGAACGATCGCATTTTCATTTTGAATTGTGGAATGGAAGTCCGGAATGTTCTTTACGCTTCCGGATTGTCCGCAAGGATGCTTGAGTAATGCCTGAAAAAACAGCGTTGTCCGATCCTACGGCTTGGGTGGATCAACATGGAGAAACCATGTTCCGCTATGCCTTGTTCCGCCTGCGCGACCGGGCGCTTGCCGAGGAAGTCGTTCAAGAAACTTTCCTTGCGGCGCTTCAATCAAAGGCTCGATTCGAAGGTCAATCCTCAGAAAGGACCTGGCTCATCGGAATTCTCAAACACAAAATCATGGATCATTTCCGAAAACAACGAAGAGAGGTCCCTCTCGAAACTTCCGGCATCATTCCAACGGAACAGGAAGAAATGTTTCGCACGACAGGGGAATGGATCGGACACTGGACCGAACAGGCAGGTCCAAAAGATTGGGGCACTGACCCGATCCGATCGATAGAGAAAAAAGAATTCTGGGAAGCCCTGGAACGTTGTCTTGCGATGTTGCCTCCCAGATTGGCTCAAGTATTTATTTTGCGAGAAATGGATGAAATGAGTAGTGATGAAATTTGCAGGGCCCTGGCAATTTCTGAATCCAATCTGTGGGTGATGCTGCATCGCGCGCGTCTGCAATTGCGTCGCGCACTCGAATTGAGTTACTTCGCTCCCGAAAAGCAATCCATCGCGTTTTCTTAAAGCCAGAATTCCTTCGCCTCTGTCTAATACAGTAGAAGGAGGGTAATACTTTGAAACTTTTCATGATCTTGGCGTTGATTCTATTTCTTGCAGCTGGATGCAGCACTAGAGATAGATCCGGAGCGAATGCGATGGTGGATCCGATTGAGAAAACGGACGATCAACCCTTTGAACCCATCCAGGATAAGGATGAGAGGGCTCTGGAAAATGGATCCGGCGCCGAATATTTACTGGGGGAAGGGGATCTCAATCCTGTGTTTTTTGAATATGACAGTTTCGACATCGGCGAAACTCAAGTGCCTGTTTTGCAAACGAATGCCCGCGCGGTACAGAATCAGGGTTTACCGCGCATCAGGATTGAAGGCCATTGCGATGAGCGCGGCACGGAGGAATACAATTTAGCGCTGGGTGACCGCCGGGCGAGAGCCGCAAAAGAATATCTCATCTCTTTGGGGCTGGATCCTGACAAGATGCACACGCTTAGCTATGGGGAAAATCGTCCATTTGAAAAAGGTCACGATGAAACAGCGTGGGGCTCCAACCGCCGCGCCCATTTCGTAGTGGAATAAAACTCTTAACGCAGAGACGCGGAGACGCGGAGACGCGGAGGATTTTAAACATATTTTCCTCTGCGACCTCTACGCCTCTGCATCTCTGCGTTAAAATTATTGCGTATTGACTACGCGGAGTTGTTCGATGGAGCCTCTGAGCTCATGGACGAGTGTGCCGCGGCCGAGATCCTCCGCGGTTTTGAGGGCGCGCAAATAAATCTGCAGTAGTTTAACGCGTTGCCCTTCGGCTTGTAAAACGCGCGCACGCATGAGATCCACTTCCAGAATCATTTCCTTGTCCGCCAATCTTTCCACGATTGTACTTGCTTCATCCACAGTTTCGTGAGCTTGAATCAATTGATTTTCCCGCAAAAATAATTCGCACTGTATGAGAAGAGCGCTTGCGATAAGCTGCGGGTTCTCGGTCCGTTTCAACACACGGATCGCCTGCTCGACTTGCTGGTGTGCTTCCACAAACCGTTCCTGGTGCATTAATGCGCGTCCAATTTGCAATTGCGCCAATGGAAAATGCAAATCGCGGGAACCTTCCAGTAGCCTCGGATAGTATTCGCTGTAGATTCTCAGCGCAGTGTCCGGCTGTTCCGATTCAATAAGCCACCGCAGTTTCAGCGGAACGATGGAGATAATCAGCGAATTATTTTGAATCTGCGTGGCGCTGTCTATCGCGCGATCAGAAAACTCCAACGCATCGAGCGGCTGCAATGGTTCTGTGAGCATTTCCCGAAGACAAAGTACCTCCTGATAGAGCACTCCCGACTCCTGGAAAAGATCCAGACATTCCTTCGAAAGAGGAAGCACCGCCGAGTACATTCCTTGCTTTTTATAGGCAAGCGTAAGCCGGAACTTTGCTTCAGCGACTCCGCGATACCATTTCAAATGATTGAATGCTTCGACCGCGCGTTGATAGTAATCAATCGCGGTATTCCATTCATTCCGTTTCTCTGAGATTTCAGCCAGTCCCATATAGGTCGCGGCCAGTCCGCCCGAATGCTGATGAGCAGCGTATAACTTCTGAGCGCGCTTGTAGTGATACCACGCCTGCTCGTACTTTTCCTGCATGAATTCAATTCGTGCCAGCTTCTGCCAGCCCAAACCAAGGCGTCCCTCTTTTTCACAGATCTCGTAGAAAACATTCGCGGCTTCATCCAAACGGTCGGCGCGCACGAGCGCTTCTCCCCAGAGCACCAGGTATTCAATAACTTCCGGAAATTGATTGTGAAACTCATGATGAATTTCAGCCGCTTTTGCCCAATTGTTTGTAATCTCAAAATACTGAGCTTTCAAAAAGGAGGCGGCGGAAATGGGGAGATTGGAAGACAATTGCATTGCCTGTTGCGCCGCTTCCTGGGCTTGCTGAGGAAAGCCGCGTTCCTTAAGGGCCCGGGCCAGATAGATATGAGCAGGAGCAAAAGAAGGTTCCTGTCTGGTGGCGAGTGATAAAGCTTTTTCGCTTTCCAGATACTTTCCATCCCGGTAAGCGCGAATTCCGACCGCATATTGCTGGAGCAGGGAAGGATTTCCGTGAAAAAGCTGTTCCAACGAGATCAGTTTCGGCTCCTTGACGTCCAGCTTGGCGCGAATCTTTTGCGCAATCTGGGAAACCTGATGAAAAGGAATCGTTCCTTCCACTTCTCCTTCCGCCAGGACTTCAAAGGTCGTTGAGATCTTCATCTCATATCGAATTTTGTTTTCCGAAATTTTTCCTGTGACGACATAATCGGCTCTGGAAAGTTCGAAGAAACGCTGCAGTGACTCCGGTCCCCAAGAATGGTCCGCAATGTTCCTGCACATCCGGATCACCTGATCCCCGGGAAGAACGTACAACTCGTAATTCTGGGATAGGTCCTCTGCGAGAAGCTCAAGAACGGCGTCCGATAGCCATTTTTTCTCCGGTTCATCGACAGCGAAGGGAAGGACCGCAATTCTGGATTTCCGGAGAAAGAGTTCCTGCGTTTTTGGTAACGCCGCAGACGTGAGAACAGCACCAAGCATTTTTACGAGCTCTTCCACGTCTCCGAATCTATCTTCAGGATTTTTCGATGCGCCTTTTTGAAGAAGCGGATCGAGTAATTTGGGCAGCTGAGGATTTTGACTTGTAATTTCCGGAAAAGGATCGTAGATGACCTGTTTGATTGTTGCGAGTGGATGACTTCCTTTAAACGGCAAAGTGCCAGTGAGAATGTGAAAGATGAGAACGGTGAGAGAATAAATGTCGGAACGAAAATCCACAGTTTTGCCCTGCGCCTGTTCCGGTGACATGTATTCAGGAGTGCCCATGATGGTTCCTTCGCCGGTGGGGCCGGTGGTGGTTACCATTTTGGCCATCCCGAAGTCGCTGAGGTAAACCCATTCGGTTTCATCGATGAGGATGTTGTCCGGTTTGATGTCGCGGTGAATGATGTTTCTCCTGTGCGCATGGGACAGGGCTTGGGCAACAGCTTCAACAATCATCATGGCGCGTGTGGGCGCCATTCCGCGTGGACCGATGTGAGCGTAAAGGGAGCTTCCCTCCACCAGTTTCATGACAAGGTAGGCCGTGTCTCCTTCAAAAGCAAAATCGTAAACGGGCAGAATGTGAGGATGTTCCAATCGTGCAACGATCCGCGCTTCTTTCTTGAACCGTTGCACAAAATTTTCATCACTGGAGAATCGCGCGGCAAGAACTTTGATTGCGACATGCCGGTCGAGCGCCGGGTGATATGCTTTGTAGACGGTTCCCATTCCGCCTTTGCTAATTTTTTCTAGGATCTGGTAGGGGCCCAGCTGCTCGATCATTTTCCTACTACCATTGTAGCAGAGATGCCAATAGCAGACGGCAGAATCGCCACGACGAAAAGTCCACGTTTCTGCGGTTTCCTCAGTTCAGATTTACAGATTCAGGAATCGTTGCTATAAAATCGCACAAGCACCTATGATAAGCTCAACGCTGGCAGGGGTCCTATGGTGGAAGCAATGACAGCCGATTACTTCACAACACGAATGTCCTTCCATTACGATAGAAAAAGAGTGTGGAAAGCGATTTGTGAATACTTGCAGCCTGAAATCCCGGAAGACTCAGCAATTCTTGAACTGGGACCCGGTTTCTGCGACTTTATCAATCAGATTCATGCAGGCAGGAAATACGCAGTCGATATCAAAGCAGAGTGCCAGAAATACTGCGAAAAGGATGTTATTTTTGTTCAATCCACGGCAACCGCGCTCCCGCTGGAGCCTCATTCAATGGACACAATTTTTGCAAGCAATTTTCTAGAGCATTTGAACGATTCCGAACTGGAAGCGCTCTTCCGAGAGATAGATAGAATCTTAAAGAAGCGAGGGCGAATCATATTGATTCAACCCAACTATTATTATTGCTACCGTGAATACTGGGATGATTTCACCCACGTGAAAGCCTTCAGCCATCATAGTCTTACAGATTTCTTGAAAACGAAGAAATACACAATTCGAAAAGTCATCAAACGTTTTCTGCCCTTCAGTTTCCATTCGCGACTTCCAAAATCATACTTGCTGACAAAACTCTATTTGGCGCTCCCTTATCGAGTTGGAGCAAAACAAATGCTCGTGGTAGCTGATAAAATGGATTGATGTTCGAAAAGTTCAAGATTTCCTTGATCTTGCCCACATATAACGAAAAAGATTCAATCCGCAAAGTAATTGAAGATTTCGAAAGGTTGGCCGTTGTGGATGAAATCATCGTAGTAAACAACAACGCTGCAGAAGGGACTTCCGAAGAAGTTGCAAAAACCAGCGCACGTGAAGTGTATGAATCGAAACAGGGCTACGCCACGCAATCAGGAGAGGCTTTCAGGAAGCTACGGGTGATCTAATCGTTGTTTGCGAACCGGATGACACGTTTCTTGCATCCGATATTCACAAATTTCTCGCATATTCCAGTGATGTCCCCATTGTTTATGGTTCTCGTACCGTCAGTAACTTCATCTGGGAAGGCGCGAATATGGGCAGGTTTCTGAAATGGGGGAATTGGTTCACGGCAAAACTAATAGAAGTTCTCTTTAATACGAACTCCTTGAGTGACGTGGGCTGCACCTACCGGCTGATCCACCGGGATGCCTTGCGAATTCTGGAACCTCATTTTCGTGTAGGAACCAATTTTTTCGGACCGGAAATGATACTCCTCGGATACCGTTTCAAACTTCATTCCGTACAGATTCCGGTGAATTACAAAGAGCGGATTGGAAAAAGTTCTGTAACTGGAGATCTCCTGAAGGCATTTAAACTCGGAATGCAGATGATTGGACTCATTGCCATGATGCGGTTCCGGATTGAGCCGCTCATTTTGCGCAAAGACAAGGTGGCTGATTCAGTCGATTCGGACTGAGGAAATGGTCTGGATTCAAACCTATTTTCAATATTGTTCATTGTATCTACTTAGTATTTTAACATTCTACTTTATTGGTAGATTCCTTCGGTTCATTGCCGCTTACCAAAATTTACGAACAACGACTTTTACTCAGTTGTTCATCAACCTGTTTGTCGGCACGGTCTTTGTCGCAATCATTGTTTCTTTGTATTTTGCACGCCTGAAAACCGTCCACCTGCTCTACGGATTGGTTGTTCCCGCGTTCCTACTGGCATTGCGGCGAAAAAATGAGATGGAAAACGATCATCCTGCGGAGGAATTCATGGTGATTGGTCGTCGCTTACCGGAATTGCTCCTCTATGCATTGGTCCTATATACCATCTTTGCGTTTGGAATCATTCGGAGGCAGGATTGGAGCAGCCTTCTTTCGGTGCCACATCTCGTCGACTGGGGACTCTATAGCGTGGACATGCAAACGTTAGTCGAAACGGGTCAGGAGAACTCCTACCATGTTCACACGATACTGTCTCAGGACTATCATGGGTTAACACCGTATCATTACGTCACTTTGTGGTTGGGTGGTTTTCTTTTCTCTCTTTTTCCCGGATTGACTCCGTTTTACTTGCTGACATTGATAATTTATCCGCTGCTAGGCTTCCTAGCTTTGACAGGAAGCTGGGCCTTTGTGGAGCAACTCAAGACAAAATTCCATTGGTATCATCGGCTGCTCCCCCTGGTTTGTGTTTTTACTTCCGGTGTTTTGTTTCTTCCTGTTCTGGCATCTCATCAGTCTTACCAGAGCCAATTTCTGACGACAACTATGCGAGACCTGAATGGGTTCCTTTTCTACATGCCCAAAAGATTTATTTCTTATTCAGCTTTTTTAATTTTTTCCTTACTTTTTTTGAGGAAAAAGTATTTCGCAGGGATGGTTTCGCTTCTCATCGTACCGCTTGTGAGTATCGACGTAGCTCCCGCTGTTTTCGGCGGGGTATTGATTTACGGAATCATCAATTATCGAAAGAAGTTCCTTCCAGTTGCTGAAATGCATCGTCTGTGGCTGTTGTACGCGGTTTTTGCGATTTTGCTTTTCCTGCTGTACAAGGCTTTCGGAAACGAGAAGATACTCCTCTATAATCCGCAGGAGGCTCTTCGACAATCAATTTTTTCTGTTTCCGCATGGATGATTCCCCTTCTTTATTTTTTTCGCGGGCTAATCCTGATTCTCGCTTTGTATTCACTTCATCTCGGATTCATATACTGGAATCAGAAACGCCCACTGTCGAAGGAGTCCATTCCTCCGCGGTTCTTTCTGATGTTAGGAGTGATGATGCTCTCCGGGCTGCTGGCCTGGTCGGTATTCTATTCATATATAGATGCCATTCAGTTTACAAACGGTACGCTCGCCATTTTACAAACGGTTATGCTGCTCTGTTTGCTGTCTCGCCTTGGAGAATTCCGCAAAGGCATACGAATTTTGATCCTCAGCTATATAACGATGAATGCAGCCTATAATTTGGTGCAGCACTACGTTAC
>JAKEFK010000297.1 GCA_022616075.1 bacterium | reverse complement strand
TACATTGTAATAAGTCCGTCCAAGAAATGAAGACAACTTCTGTTCTTCAAAGTACGTCCTGCATCGATCCAGTAAGTCTAGAGCTTGCTCGGGCTTGCCCTCGCACAGGTGGATGCTGGCCTGATTAAAAAGAAGGACGTATCCGTCCAGCGGCCTTTCCTTATGCAAGGTGGAATATCCGATGCGGTAGTGCTTAAGAGCCAGCGGGTATTTCCCGAGATTGTGATAAACATTTCCCATATTCGCATGAGTCTTTGCCAACCAAATGGGAAGCCGATTCCGGCTGAAAAATTGTAGAGCTTTTTCTGCGGTCCGAAGAGCTTCCTCGTAACGTCCTAACTGGTTGAGAGCGTCGATTTTTCCAATGGCGGTTCGCCACGCTTCTATGGCTTCTTTGTGGGAGATAAGAATCTTCTTAGCCGTGTCATAATCCCTTACGGCTTCCTCATATCTGCCGCACTCACGCAATGCATGAGCGCGGCAAAGTATCAGCTTGGCCATCATCGGGCCGTCTGACTTCCTGTTTGTCAGAGTGAGTCCTTCTTCTGCCCATTTGAGAGCAGTCTTGGGGTTCCTGGGTATTTCATTGTAGATTCGAGTGACTAGATCCTGAAAATTAAGAGTCATGTGACAAATCTTGTGAGGAACAAATTGATATTACAAAAAAACGATCTCTTTGGTTGCAGCAACAATGACAAAACATCCATTATTGTTGGAAGCAGGATCCGCCGGGATCAAAAAAAATCCATGCCTGTCCAGATCATAAATCTGCGTCGTTCCAACTAGTATCTCTCCATCTTTGAAATGGACACGAACTCTTTGGCCGGAGACCGGACCTGAAGAATTGAATTCCTTCACTTCATTGTAAGTGGGGTTTCCCTGAAAGTCTTTTACAAAAAACACTGCCTTTAGTTCCGACTGAAGAACGGGAATACGGTGAAAACTCTCAGTCGAATCCTGAGGAATAACGTGAAAAAGACTTCTATTGGAAGAGAAATCCGGACTAAAGCCTTTCAATACACGACCGTTTTGGTAATGAACGACTATTTTTGCCCCGAACATTTACTTAATTGACTGGTGAAATAAGGGTTACGAGGTCACTCATAAAGGAGGTATGAAAATGCGCAAAAAATACGAAATTGACACAGATTTGTCATGAATGATAGAGTATGGTTCGCATCAGGCCGAAGATTTATGGGGGATTCTGCCAAGGACGGATTGTTCTTTCGTCCAAAATTGCTTTGCCTTTTTCTGCTATCCTGGTTTGCCTCGAACGCTCTAGCTCAAACACCCAATCCCAATGAGGGATGGAATCTCACAAATACAAACGACACACAAAACGTCCTGAAGGACTGCAAAGGCGCACAGACGAATATTGCCGAGTCTCTCCCCTGTCAGAGTTATAACGCGGATCTCTTCGAAAGTCTGGATTCAAGCGGAAAAGGAACCTGTGATTCGGATATTTTTGCTTATCGAGTGGGTGCGGACAGCAGTTTCTTTTACTTTGAATTTGAGCTTGCGGGCAGTTGGAATCAATGCGAGTATCCGGATCAGTCCGGTGAATCACACCAATATGTTTTAGAAATCGATGTAGATCGATCCTCGGAAACACCGAATCGCTACGACTATGTATTTATCTATACACCCCAAAAGAAACATCAGGGAGGGAAATGGGTACCTGTTGATAACTTTAATTCTGGCGATGACAAGCTGAAGGCTTTCCAGGATTCTGATAATGACCTCGGCGGTCCATACCCTTATAGTCCTGACCATTCGTTCCTTGGTGACAACTGTCCGGGTTCGGCGTGCGATGGTTACGAAAAGGACTTCTTTGGTCGAAGCAATTCTTCGAATGAATGGTATGCAAGAATCCTAGATCGGGGAGGAAAGAACATCCCACAGATCGCAGTGAGGCGTTCCGCGTTTATTTCAGCTCCCGCCAGGATTAGGAGTCGCGCGTGGTCCAGTGGGTCGTCTTCGTTCGACAAGAATCATTTTTCTTATCATGATCAATTTTCGTCAAAGGACCTGATGGGCGATAACATTGACAACGTTTGCGGTACAAACGACGACACCTGTCCCGAATCCGGAGACAACCCTGTTCAGGACGACCCTCACAGTGCGCTTGAAATATTGGCTCGCCTGAAGCCGGAAGTATCTGTAGGAACAATCATTTACAGATACAATTTGAACTGGTTAGGTGAAATCAGCCTGGATCAAAACAGTCACACCTTTGAAGTCGGCAGCGCGGCAGATCTGGACGTAACTTTGGGGGCGATGCAACAAGATCCGCAGATCATATGGGCTACTCCGAATTTTTTCAGCCAATCTCCCGAAGGAGAAAGAGGGAAGCTCGCCGTTACAGATACAGATTCTCGTGACTCCAAATACCAGGATCAGCAAGCTTTGCAGCGCATCAAATCTGCTGAAGCTTTGCAATATTCAAATGGAAATGGTGTGACGGTAGCGGTCCTCGATACTGGAGTGGATTACAAACATCCGGCATTGGGTTACTCGATTTCGCCTGCAGGATGGGACTTTATTGATAATGATGACAATCCCCAGGAGGAATTGGATGGTCTGGACGAAGATTACGACGGATTAATTGATGAAGGAGCCGGACACGGGACTCATGTTTCAGGGATTATTCACGCGGTGGCGCCGGAAGCATGGATTCTTCCGATCCGTGTTTTAAACAGTGATGGAGTTGGAACTGCTGATGTGATCGCAAGGGGTATCTATTATGCAGTGGATGCCGGCGCACAAATCATAAACCTGAGTCTTGGCATGAAAAAACCGTCTGCCGCCATCGAAGATGCGATCAAGGTTGCAGTCCTGAACAACATTTCCGTGATTGCTTCTGCAGGAAACGATGGTCGTAGCACACCGCGTCGCTATCCAGCCGCTTCCGCGGAAGTGATTGCAGTGGGTGCGACCGATCCGGAAGATAAGAAGAGTTCCTTTTCCAATTACGGGGATTGGATCGACGTGTCTGCTCCAGGAACCGGAATTTATAGCACCTTCCCGGGCGGGCAGTTTGCCTGGTGGGAAGGCACTTCTATGTCTGCTGCATTTGTATCGGGTGAAATCGCACTTCTTCGTTCGCTTTCCCAAAACTGGAATAAGACAGCGCAGGAAATCCGGCAAATGATGCTGGATGGAGCAGATAACATTGACGCGTTAAATCCTCCCTATCAGCAGCTCCTGGGTGCTGGAAGGATTAAGCTGTTGAGAGCGATCGATCCTTTTTAGCCTTCTGCAGATTGATATGAATCGAATACAATCAAGACAGAATCGGGTTCCCCATGAATTCTGAGTTCGAAATCTTTCGTGTGCAACCCGGGAAACAGAAATTCTCCTCGTTCATTTGTCAAGGTGCTTCGCATGTTTTTTTTCCCACTTACTATTTCAACAAGACAATGAGCGACTTCTACAATGGCAGACTTTGCCTCGAGTTGTCCTGCTAATGTAAGCTCCGCTTTGTCACATGCCAACATCAAAGAGATTTTGTAAAACGACGTTTCAAGGCTCTTTTGCTGAGATCCAGCATCCATTGCGCGTACTCCATGAAGCTGAAAGTCTTCAGGTGTTTCAAACGAACTTGCTATCCGGATCCAGCTCTTGACTCCAGGCCCCTTTTGCCGGAACAAAGAAAGGGCACTAGCGACCACTTTCTCAGGAGGATTCTGCAGATGTAGGGCACCCGTCAGTTGGGAATGTTGGGAAAACCATTCCATCTTTTCCCTGCACTTGATACAACCACCCTTCAAATGATGATCCACTCGCCGGCGAGAAGAGGCCGCCAACTTCTCCTCGCTAAAATCAAGAAGTTTTGAAAAGGTTGGGCACTTAATAGCAGTCATTATCGATTACCTCCCCCAATGTGAACTACCTTCATTACGATTCCGCTTAGGAATTCTTAGACCAAACCTCCTAACCGAAATTTCAATTTCTTTTTCGCTAAAATTTTCCTCAGGTGATTCAAGCACCGGGCGCGCGTAGGCCCTATACTACCTGGAGGAAAACCTAGTCTCTCGGAAACCTGCCCATAGGAAAGAGGCGGGACAGTATAGTACAGTGCCGAGAGTAAATCCCGGCATTTTCTTGGCAGTCGCTCGACAGAACGCGCTATCTGAAATTGAAGAAACAATTCATCGCCTCCCTGCTCAATCAAGCGTAGCTCCTGGTTATCGCGCAAACCTTCTTCCCGTTGTTTTTCTTTGAGAACTTTCCAGCATTGTCTTTTTGTGGTGACATAGATCCACACAGAAAGGCTTTGCAAGTCCCGCAAAGTCTTCAGCTTCTCAAGTAAGATAATGCAGACCGTCTGAAAGACGTCATCAGCATCATCACGGGACAACTGATACTTTAAAGGAACTGAATAAACAAGCTTTTGATACCTTTTGATTAAAATTTCCCAGCAATTTTCATCGCCGTCTAAGCAGCCTTGTACAAGCTCTGCGTCGGCTATAGTATAGTTATCTCGTGTAACAGGATTACCCGCCATTTAGAACATTTTAGCATGGTCGTGTTTTTCCAAATTAAATTGACCGCCCTTCTACATACGCAAAGGAATCTGCTTGCTCTCTTCCTAATCGGAACTATGTTGCTGCAAGCAGCGTGCAGAGGAAGCGAACCGAAAAGGGGAGAAGTGCGTTTAGAAAAACAGCAAAACTCAGGTGCTGCAAATCAGGAAACTAGATCGGTTCCTGTCAACGGAAGGCAAGGTGGCCGGATTATGAGTGCATTGCTCTCGGATCCCGAGGCATTCAACCCCTTTGTGATTTCCAATGAGCCTGGCCAGATTTTGAATCAATTGATCCATGCGGGTCTGACGAGATTGAACCTGGCTACGCAGCAACCCGAACCCGGAATTGCGAAGTCTTGGGAGATCAGCTCCGATCATCTGGTTTGGACTTTTCATTTGCAAAGGGCGGTCAAATGGTCGGACGGTCATCCTTTTTCAGCGGATGACGTTATTTTTACGATGCAGATCGTCAACGATCCTGAAATTCCCTCCAGCCCGCAGGACGCTTTAGCCATCCAGGGCAAAAGAATTCAATGGGTGAAAAGGGATAATTACACCGTCATAGCAAAACTTCCATTTCGCTTTCCGGCTTTCCTTCGTCAAATCGATGGTGCTGCAATTCCCATTCTTCCAAGGCACAAGTGGCAAGACGTTTATCAGAAGAAAGAATTCATAAACTCGATGGCCGTGGATATGAAGCCGCGGGACATGGTTTCGCTCGGAGCATTTATGCTGAAGCAGTACAAGGCCGGTGAATCCATTGTCCTTGTCAGAAACCCTTTCTATTGGAAAGCTGACCGGGGCGGCATTCAACTACCCTATCTCAATGAAATCGTGTTCTTGATCCTCCCGAATCAAGAGCAGATTCAGTTAAAAATTGAAAATGGGGAGATAGATACCTACTACAGCATTAGAGCCGAATACGCTCGAAGACTCAAGGATGCCGGCAGTACTCTGAAAATGACAACGTACAACGTTGGACCCTCCCTTGATACGATCGGGCTTTTCTTCAATCAAAATGCCGGGCAAAACCCAAAAACTGGAAAACCCTACGTCAATTCTATCAAGTTGTCCTGGTTCTCAAATGTAAACTTCCGTCGGGCCATTTCTCACGCTATCGATCGAGACTCCCTGTTACGGAATGCTTTGCTTGGGGAGGGTGTCGCTTCTTATTCCCCTGAGAGTCCGGCAAATCTGATTTGGTATAACAACCGCGTTCCAAGATTCTCCTCCGATCCAACCAAAGCTATCATGCTTCTGAAAAACTCCGGATTTGAGTTGCGCGAGAACTCTTCCGGAAAGCGCCAGTTGTATGACAAATATGGAAAGGCTGTACGTTTTTCCCTCCACACTAATTCAGGAAATACAGTACGGAACCTGCAGTGTAATCTCATTGCAAGTGATCTTGCAAAAATAGGAGTGCAGGTGAACTACACTCCTTTAGACTTTGTTACATTGTCTGAGAAAATCACGAATACATTTGACTATGATTCGGCGCTCCTGGGAATAACACGAGACGACATTGATCCAAACAGCATGATGAACGTATGGCCCAGTTACGCATCTCTTCATTTCTGGTGGCCGCTTCAAACGAAGCCACGCACTCCGTGGGAAAAACGGATTGATGAGCTTATGTACCTTCAGGCATCGGAAGTTGACTTTGCTATCAGAAAGAAATATTACGATGAGATTCAACACATTCTCGCTGATCAACAACCGATCATATTTACAGTAATTCCTTCTATATTTGTTTGTGCAAAAAATGAAATTGGGAATCTCAAGCCCACAATTTCCCGGCATCGGACATTGTGGAATGCTGAGGAACTTTACTGGAAGAATAGCCGGTAACGAATTCAGTGCTTGCCGTTGATCAGACACGCTGCATGACCGATCACCTGATCCCCTCCTTTCAGCTTGGAAGGAACCGGGCGCCAACCCTCATTCACGCGAACCGTAAGGAGCTCGTCTGCGGTTGGACGATGATCCCAGATGGCGATTGCAGTTACGGTACCCAGACAGGTAGTCTCATATACAAGGTAAAGGTCGCTCCAGGGTATCACCAGATCATGGGTGAATTCATCTTGCACAACAAGATCGGAAAGGATTTCGGGAAGGAGTTTGCCGGCTGGTTGGTTTCGTGCCCACTTCAGGATGTCCAGGAGTGAACGGTGGTATTGTAATTCTTGAGCGATTGGTTCAAAAAACTCGGTTGCCAAATTTGCTCGATTTACAACTTTCATTTCAACCTCTCATTCAGTATTATCGTTTAAAGCATCCAAAAGTTGCTAAATCCTGCAGATTTTTATGAATCGACGGTCTTTTGGGCTTCTTGTTCGTTTGATAGCGGTTCTGGCGGCGATCTATGCGCTCTTTACTTTGCGATCGCAATTTCCTGAGGAAAAGCCACTCAGCGGTCCGATTCCCGTCACAGTTGTGAGTGATAAACAGACACCCTGTGGGTGCATCATTGTTCGACCTGTAGTAATCACGGACCACGCGAGCCCAAAAGCACCGGTTGAACAAAATCCGACTCTCAAGGAAGCAATCCTTGATATGGGGAAGCCGGTAACTGTTCGTGATCTTGCCCAATGTGAAAGACTGGCAAAATTGCACGATTCCGTTTTTTCGATAGAAAAGGGATCAATCAGAATTCACTTCGAGAAATAGTTTGTAGTAGCGACTTTATTTAGTCGCTACTTTTCAGACAGGAATTTCGAGAGTCACTGCATTTCGGCCATCGGGACTTCTGGCGGTATCGAGGTAGAATGCCTCTCCATAGATCTGGCGTAGTCTGTCCCTCATCTCAGTGAGGGGTTCACTTTCCGCTCCGGAAAGATAATCCCGGCAATTGTCCGTGATCTGAACACGCAAATGTCCGTTCTCCCTGCGAGCCGATATTTGAACATGGGCCGGTAGATCGCGCATTTGAGTGACCGCAGATTCAATTAAAGGCTGCAGCAAAAGATTCGGAACTTGTGCGTCCATGGAGTCCAGATCAACATCCAGATCGAAGCTCAAACGATTTTGTGTCCGGATCCTTTCAATTTCCAAATAACACTTCAAGAAATTCAACTCTCTCTGCAATGCAACTACCTGTGTTCCGAGGTTCTCCATGGATAAACGCAAAAAATCTCCCAGTCTGGCGATCATCCGGTCCGCTTCATCAACATCTTCTTTCATTAACCTGGTAATTTCCGTTAGCGTGTTGAATAGAAAATGCGGATAAACCTGCATTTTCATTGCCTGGAACTGTGTTTGAGAGACCTCCGCTTCCAATATGGAAGCCTTTAACTCCTCTTGTTCGTAAATCCTGTAGTAATTCAATGCGGAAGCGATCGCAACAATGACTGAATAGAAAAAGAAGCCAAGCTGGAGTTGTTCGGAAATCCCGATCTTCATTACCAATCCCCAGAAAGCTTCTCCTTTTCCTGCCACGGTGGCCACGCACCAGTTCAGAAATGTTTGAGTTGTCGTGTGCGCCAGTGATAGACCCACTGCGGCGGGGATGTGAATCGCAAGGTTTCGGGGTCCACCGGGACGCGCAACAGGAAATTTTTTTGCGAGAAGCAGAATCAGCGGCGCCAAACAGAGCCATATATACCACCACTGCATTTGCCAGGTGATGGATTCCTGGAGACTGATGGGGTCTTTGTCATCGTGAAGCGATTGAAAATATCCTTGATAGCCGAACAGTACAGCCAGCAGCGTTACAACTATTGCGGCAACAATCCAGGGAAACCAGCGCTTCATGAAGGACGAATTTCGAACAAGCATTTCACTTCTGGTAGGGCAATTCTACAGTTGCAACTACTCCTCCTTCAGGCGCATTCATCAAATCGAACCGGTACGTATCTCCATAGATTTGTTGCAGGCGGAGACGCGTATTGCTTAATCCAACACCCTCGCGAATCTCACCGTTTTCGACTTCGAGTCCGGGGCCATTGTCCTGGACTTGAAGTTGAATCACACCGTTCTGTCTCTTTGCGCGGATCTCAATATGACCCTGGGACGCCCTCGTTGCAATTCCGTGCCGTATGGCGTTTTCAACGATCGGTTGCATGATCAAATTCGGAACGCGCGCATCCAGTGTCATCGGATCGATTTTCATTTCAACGGCAAGACGGTCCTGAAATCTGATTTGCTCAATCTGGAGGTAGTAATTCAAAAAGTCGAGCTCCTTTTTCAGAGTGACTTCCTGCGAGCCGGAGCTTTCCAGCGTCATGTGCAGGAAGTTGGTCAATTTGAGGATCATCTCTTCTGCGGCCTGCACATCTTTATACATGAGAGCGGATACGGAGTTGAGCGTGTTAAACAGGAAGTGCGGATGAAGCTGCATCTTCAATGCTTGCAATTGAGCATCAGCTAGTTGCTTTTCCAGCTTGCTCAGGTCCAATTCACGTTTTTGAAAACGTTTGTAATAATCGATCGTAAGGCTCACAAGAACAATGATTGCGTAAATGAGAAGGCGCAACCGGAAATTGACCTTGGTTGGTGAAGTCAGCAGTTGCCATAGAACAGGGAAGTACCCTTCGTTATTTTTCTCTGCGACGTAGAGCCAGGTTTGGCCTCCGAGAATCCAGCAAAATGTAACGTACATAGTGAGATGTACGAGAGAAAAAATCAAACAGAAACCAGCATGTATGAAAAGGGATCGCAGCCATTTGTTTTTTTCTACCGGGAATCGCTGGGCCGTCCGGATGATCAAAGGAACAAGTGGAATCCATGGTGACCACCAGATAACCTGCTGGAAAAGAACATCAACAAAAGCTTTCGGATGATCTTTGTAATGTTTGTACGTCACATAATGCAGGCAGGCTGACAAACCGGCTAATAGAATTACCAGACCAATCACCATGAGCCACTGGCGACGCCCGAATTGGATTCCTTTCATCTTTCTGATCATCATATCAAAAACAGTATTTCGCTTACATAAAGATTGCTACTTTGAGCACGGTAGCGCAAAAGATTTGGGATGGAATACTCCGTTATTGGGCTCAACCGCAGGATTGCGGGGCGGTCGTCTGCGATCCTTTGGGGGTCGTACTGTATTTTTTCCCCGGGTTCATGCCTCCTATAAGATGCGTAGTCGATTTAAAAAAGGGAACTTGAGGACACTTTTTTATCAGGGGGTTTTATGCCGGACTCAAAAACCATCACATTCACTCTCACAATTCTTGTGTTTTTAACTTTACTTGGTGCATCGATTTTGTATGCCCAGCCTGATGAGACCTGGAATCAGGCGAACACGGGGAACACACAAAATGTCGTAGACGACTGCGACGGCGCAGCTTCTCAAACAAACACGGCGGAAGTGTTGCCCTGTCAAAGCTACGCCGCCGATATTTATGAAAGCCTCAACCCTGCTGGAAACGGCTTTCAAGATGCTGACATCGCTTTCTATCGTGTAGGTGCCGATGCAGACTTCTTCTATTTCGAGTTCGAAATGGTCGGTTCGTGGAACTACGACAATACAGGGGAATCGCGTCGGTTTGCAATCGAAATAGACGTGGATCGCGTGACAGAAGCAGGTCCTCGCTGGGATTACGGATTCCTTTATGACCCTGCTTTGGGTCACCTAAATCAAGGGCCGCCGACCTGGATAAATACCGGTGGTAACGGTGATGGAAAGACGAAGGGATTCCGAGACAGTAATAATGATGTTGGTGGGTTAGGAGGCACTTGCAGTGCGTTGATTTCCGATCAGGAGAAGGTTGCATCGGTGATGGATATGATGCTGACTATAATCCGAACGACAGCTTTTTTTCGCGAATCATAACCCGATCCGGGAAAAATGTAATCCAGATTGCTATAGCACGCAATTTTTCAGAAAACCCAACCGTTATCCGCAGCAGAGGCTGGTCCGCCCAAACATCTTCTTTTACAAAAACCGCATTTCCTTTTCATGATCGGTTTCCGGCATCCGATCTCGGCGCGGTTGGCGACAATACGAGCGGCGCTGCCATCGATAACATGTGCAATGTGAACAGCAATGATTGCCCGGAATCCGGAGATGATCCGGTCCCTGTCACCCTCAGTTTCTTCCGGTCAAGTGCAGTTGCAGGAGGAATCAAATTTGAGTGGAGCACTGTGAATGAGGTCGGGAACGTTGGATTCAATGTTTATGCGCAGACTCTTGATGGGCTGAAGAAGATCAATCATCAACTGATTCCGAGCAAAAGAGGCGATTCGTTAACCCCTCAGCACTATTCGTTCACCGGTTCTGTTCCTTCCGATGCTACATCATTTTTCATCAGCGATGTTGACGTTCGTGCTCGTGACCGCGTACATGGTCCGTTCCAACTCGGAGAAGTTCATGGCAAACGCGGGCAAATTGAGCTAATCAACTGGGAGGCGATTCGGAGCGAGCATATCGATCTTGAAAATAAACGTGGAGAAAAAATCAGACTGACCGGCGTGGAGGCGGCCGCTCCAGGCGGCGGAGGCGGAGGAGGAACACAATATCCTCCAACCGAGCTGCGCGTCAGCTCTGAAGGAATTTATCGTGTTACTTACGGGCAGTTGAAAGCCGCGGGGATCGAATTTGCTGCAGCTTCTTCTTCAGCACTGGCTCTGACTTTACGCGGAGTCGCTGTGCCTATCAAAGTTCAGGGTAGCACTGCCGATCCAGGAAATTTGGTGCTGGTGGCAACATTGAATTCTACGGAGCCGGCCAGAACTCGCTTTATACCAAAACGAATGTATATATCCTGCAGGTCAACGCCAATCTTGCAACACGAGTAGGAGTTGATAAAACTGCCGTGAAAAATGGAGCGCAGGTAGCGCCGTTTTACATGGAGAACTTAATCGTAGACAAGAACAAACGTTACGAAATCAGTTCACCAAGCGGTGATCCCTGGATTGAAACAGACATACTGGCTTTTAAGACGCCAGTATCGAAGAGCTTTACATTGACTGTGGATAATCTGGTTTCTGCAAATGCGACCACAACGTTGAATGTGGGTCTTTTCGGGATAACGGACTGGCCGGACGAAATCAATCCGGCTCCGGACCATCATGTGAAAGTAGCCTTAAACAACATTGAAGTTGCAGACTTATCAGCTGACGGTGTCGTGAACATGACCGTAAATGCTGCACTGAACGCGGGAGCTCTGATAAACGGCAATAACACCGTCAAGGTGACTGTTGTTGGGGACACTCCATTTGACTACGACATGGTAGCTCAAGACCGTTATGGTGTGACTTATCCTCGCGCATTCGTGGCCCGAAATGGATCGTTGATCTTTGAGGGGACCGGTGCTGCTTTCCGTGTTGATGGTTTGACCAGTTCGAGTCCGGTTGTGTACCGGGTGGAAGGGTCGAAAATAACTCAGATGACAGCGCTGAAGATTGCAGGTTCAACGGGAAACTTCAATGTGACTTTCCGTGGTTTAACAACAGCTGCAAAATATGTGGTCGTATCTGCGGTAGCTCTTCCGCCGGCAACACCTGTGAAGCCGCTGGTTAATATTAAAACAGGATCGGCTCAATTGCTGGTCGTGTCACATCCGAATTTTATTTCGGGAATTCAACCTCTAGTTGACGCGCGCAAGGCTCAAGGATATACGGTAAAAGTTGTGGATGTTAACGACATTTATGCTCAGTTCAGCCACAGCAATTTCGATCCGCTTGCTATCCGCGATTACATTCGATTTGCGGCGGCGAATCTCGGGACTCAGTATGTATTGCTGGTCGGCGGCGATACGTATGATTATCACAATTACCTGGGATTAGGTTCGATCAGTTTTATCCCAACGCTATACACCCGGACCCATGAGCTTGCTAACTACTCAGCCAGTGATCCGTTGTTTACAGATTTTGAACGGCGACTCCTTGCCAGATCGCGCAGTCGGTCGTTTGCCGGTCAGAACAACGGCCGATTTATCTTCTGTGGTCCAGAAGACGCTGCAATATCCAAATGCGGGGCATTGGCGCACGGCCGTTCTGGCAGCAGATCGCGCTGAGCCGC
>JAKEFK010000296.1 GCA_022616075.1 bacterium | reverse complement strand
CATCCGTTATATCAAAAGATCGTGCAACGAAGCTCGAAATTTATGGCACACGATGAAGAAAACAAATGCCGCGTCGGTGATCGAGTGGTGATTCGTGAGACAAGGCCGATTAGTAAAAACAAATGCTGGAGAGTCGTCTCCGTTGTGAGCTCACCCCAGCAATAGTAGCGAGGAGGATGCCATGATACAGATGAGAACAATTTTGACGGTAGCCGATAATTCCGGCGCAAAGCGGATCAGCTGCATCCTGCCGCTAGGTGGTTCTACGGGCCGTTATGCGGGACTCGGCGATATCATCACCGCAAACGTGAAAGAAGCAGTCCCGGAAGGAAACGTAAAAAAAGGCGAAGTGGTTCGCGCAGTGATTGTGCGTGTAAGAAAAGAAACGCGCAGAAAAGACGGATCGTACATCCGCTTCGATGATAATGCTGCTGTTCTCATCAATCAGGCGAACGAACCGATAGGAACGCGCGTTTTCGGACCTGTCGCCCGTGAACTTCGCGACCGCAAGTTCATGAAAATTATCTCGCTGGCGCCGGAGGTTATTTAGGATTTATGAGAATTCATGTCAGGAAAAATGATCAGGTAAAAGTGATTGCCGGAAAGGACCGCGGCAAACTGGGAAAGGTCTTGCGGGTCCAGTCGGAGAAAGGTACGGCAATTGTGGAAGGAATTAATTTTCGCAAGAAACATACAAAAGCGAATCCGGCAAAGGGAGTTCAAGCGGGAATCACCCAGCAGGAGACCCCTATTCGCGCCTCGAATCTGATGATCGTGTGTCCGGAATGTGGAAAACAAACACGAGTGAAACATCGTTCTTTGGAGGACGGCAGCAGACAGCGCATTTGCGCGAAGTGCGGTGGCACTCTGGAAAAGTAAGGATAGGTAACAATGGCTAAGGAAGTAAAAGAGAAGAAAGCAAAAAAAGAAGAGAAACAGGAACAGGTGGAAGTATCCGGAAAAGGTCCGGTTCCCCGGCTAAAAGAGAAATTCAAAGGCGAAATCCTGGCTCTGCTTTTGCAGCGGGAGCAGTACCCGAATGCCATGGCAGTGCCCCGGCTGCGGAAGATTGTTGTGAATATGGGAGTCGGTGAAGCTTCCAGGAATATTAAAGTGCTTGATTACGCGGTCGATGAGATCGGCAGAATCACGGGACAAAAAGCTGTGATCCGGCGGGCGCGGAAAGCGATTTCATCTTTTAAGCTTCGCGAAGGGATGCCGATCGGAGCTTCGGTAACTTTGCGCGGCGATCGTATGTATGAATTTCTTGATCGCCTCGTAAGCATTGCGCTTCCGCGTGTTCGCGATTTTAAGGGCTTGAATCCGGATGCCTTTGATGGTCGTGGGAATTACACTCTCGGCCTGAAAGATCAACTCATCTTTCCGGAAATCGACTATACAAAAGTCGATAAGATGAGAGGAATGAACATAACGTTTGTTACATCGGCAAGATCAGATGAGGAAGCCAGAACGTTGCTGGCACATTTGGGCCTGCCTTTCAGGAAGTAGTGAGAAATCATTTATGGCAAGACTTGCGTTAAAAGTGAAAAGCCGTAGAGAGCCAAAGTTTTCGGCACGCAAATATCACAGGTGCCCGCTGTGCGGGCGGCCCCGTGCTTATTTGCGCAAATTCGATCTGTGCAGAATCTGTTTCCGAAAACTGGCTCTACAGGGAGAAATTCCCGGCGTAACAAAAGCGAGCTGGTGAGTTGAACCGCCAGGACGCCAAGAACGCCAAGAAAGATTTATTTTGTTTTCACTTGGCGAACTTGGCGCCTTGGCGGTTAAAAAAAGAAGTGAGGTAAGTATATGAGCGTGACTGATCCAATTGCGGATTACTTGATTCGAATCCGCAATGCAATTTCTGCAGGACATGAAAAGGTGGATATTCCTTCCTCCAGAGTAAAAGTGGAAATAACGAAGATTCTAAAAGAAGAAGGATTCATTGCCAATTACAAAGTGCAGGAAGATGCAGTACAGGGAAGCATTCGAATATTCTTGAAGTACGCAGATGGTGCATCTGTCATCACCGGACTGAAACAGGTGAGCAGGCCTGGCTGCAGAATTTATGCCGTTAGCGAAAAAGTGCCAAAAGTGATGGGAGGCCTCGGCGTTGCTATCGTCTCTACATCCAAAGGAATCATGACCGGTCACGAAACGCACAAGCAGGGAGTCGGCGGCGAGGTCCTCTGCGAAATTTGGTAATAAAGATGAACCGCCAAGACAATTGTGTCTCCGCGTCGCGCGTCTCTGAGTCTACGCGTAGACGCGAAGACTCGCTACGCGCAGACGCTTGTGCCTTGGCGGTTAACAAAGGGTAAAAACATGTCTCGAATTGGTAATAAGGTAATTTCAGTTCCTTTGGGAGTTCAGGTGCAAATCAAAGATGCCCGCGTGGAAGTCAAAGGACCTAAAGGGCTCATCACGGTTCCCATGAATTCACGGATCACAATTGAAAAAGGAAAAGAAGGCATCGTTTGCAAAAGGCCTTCTGAAGAGAAATCGGATCGTGCGCTGCACGGCACGATGCGCGCGCTGGTATCGAATGCAGTTAAAGGAGTAACAGAAGGATTCAAAAAGGACTTTGAGATCGTGGGCATCGGTTATCGCGTAGCTCTCGAAAAGAAAAAACTCGTGTTCACAGTTGGCTATTCGCATCCCGTTGAAATCGAATTACCGGAAGATCTTCAAATTACTTTCGATGAAAAGAATAAAAATAAGTTCTCGCTCCATGGCGCGGATAAACAGAAAGTGGGCCAGTACGCAGCGCATATTCGAAACGTGCGACCGCCCGATCCGTACAAAGGAAAAGGGATCAAATATGCGGATGAGCGTATGAAGCTGAAGGAAGGAAAGAAGAAAGCGTAAGCAGGAGTGATGTATGCCTAAGATTAAAACAAAAGAAGACGCCCGCCTCAGAAGAAAAATGAGATTGAGGAGAAAGATTTCGGGAAATCCCGATATGCCAAGATTGTGCGTATATCGCAGTCTGAATCATATTTATGTTCAGGCAATTGATGATAGAAGCGGCAAAACGTTGCTTTCTGCATCGAGTTTGGAGATCAAAGGAAAGGCCGGTAAGACCGGAAACAAGGAAGCAGCAAAACTGGTTGGAGAACTGATGGCTGAAAAATGCAAACAAAAAGGAATCGATGCAGTCACCTTTGATCGCAGCGGTTATTTGTATCACGGTCGCGTGAAAGCATTGGCGGAAGCGGCCCGTGCAGCAGGTTTGAAATTCTAATGAAGATTTTAACGCGGAGGCGCAGAGACGCAGAGAAAAAAGAAAATTTTTTATTATCTCTGCGTCTCTGCGTTAAAGAGCTAGGAGGTTGGGTTGGACGAGAAAGTTCAGGAATTTAGAGATCAAGTTGTTCATATCAATCGCGTCACGAAAGTTGTCAAAGGCGGAAAGAATCTGAATTTCAGCGCTCTGGTGGTAGTGGGCGATGGCAAAGGACGTGTTGGATATGGAAAAGGGAAAGCGAAAGAGGTTCCGCTTGCGATTGAGAAAGCGACGAAGGACGCGCGGAAAAACATGATCAATGTGCCGTTGCAGGGACATACAATTCCACACGAAGTGCTAGGCCGTTATGGAGCAGGTCGTGTTTTCTTGAGACCGGCTGCGCCCGGCACCGGCGTGATTGCCGGCGGAGCTGTGCGCGCGGTCATTGAACTTGCGGGGATACAAGACATTTTGACAAAGTCCCTTCGTTCCTCCAATCCGTACAACGTAGTGAAGGCGACTTTCAACGGATTAATGAGATTGAGATCACCCGAACAGGTGGCGGCAATTCGTAACAGGGAGATGTCGAAATAATCATGGCCAAGAAAATCATACGTTATCCGAAAATTCGAATTCGCCAGGTTCGCAGCGCAATTGGAAGTACGGATAGACAAAAGGCAGTTTTAAAGAGTCTGGGTTTGCGGAAAATGAATCATGAAGTGGTCAAAGACGCAAATCCGGCAATCAAAGGAATGATACAAGCGATTCCTCACCTTCTTGAGGTGAAGGAGGAATAATTATGGAACTTCATCAACTGAAACCGGCCCAAGGGGCGACCCGTAAGCGAAAGAGAGTCGGTCGAGGCCCCGGATCGGGTCATGGGAAAACGGCATGCCGTGGAAGTAAGGGAGAGGGGTCCCGCGCCGGAACCAGTCAGAAACGTGGTTTTGAAGGCGGCCAGATGCCGATGCACCGCCGTATTCCGAAGCGTGGTTTTAATAATTCGGTTTTCCGGCGCGAGTATGCTGCCATCAATGTTGGGCAGCTTGCTAAATTCAAACCGGGAACCACGATTACTCCGGAGGAGCTGGTCCGGCATGGTCTGGTAAAAAAAGCGGTTCACGGAGTCAAGATTCTGGCCGATGGTGATTTGAAAATCTCATTGGTAGTTCGAGCCCACAAGTTTAGTGTGCGCGCAGCCAAAAAGATCAAGGCTGCGGGCGGCAGTGTGGAGGTTATTGGTGGCGCTGGTAGCAGATAGCGTAAAAAATATGATGAGCATTCCGGACCTCCGGAAGCGCATCTTTTATACATTGGCATTGCTTGCCGTATACAGAATCGGCGCGACGATTCCAACGCCGGGAGTCGATCCGCAAGCGATGGAACAGTTTTTCAAAGGAGCTCAGGGTTCCGTTCTGGGATTTCTCGATCTGTTTTCCGGTGGCGCTTTTCGGCGGGTCTCCATCTTCTCGTTGGGGATCATGCCGTACATCAGCGCTTCCATTATTTTGCAACTGCTGACGGTGGTCTGGCCTTATCTGGAGAAGCTCTCCAAAGAAGGGGAACTCGGCCGTCGCAAGATTACGCAGTACACGCGATACCTGACTGTTGTCCTTGCGCTGGTTCAATCTTTCGGAATTGCGCTCACGCTCGAAAGCATGTCTCCGAGCGGGATGCGCCTGGTGGAAAACCCCGGTATGGCTTTCCGCCTATTGACGATGATTACTCTGACAACAGGAACCGCATTCCTGATGTGGCTCGGTGAACAGATCACGGAACGCGGAATCGGAAATGGTATTTCGTTGATCATATTTGCTGGAATTGTAGTCGCGCTCCCCAGCGGGATTTTTCAGGTGATTATCAACCTGCAACACAAAACCATGGGAATGTTGACAATCCTGTTGCTGGCAGCCTTCATGGTGGTTGTCGTGGCCGTCATTATTTACGTCGAAAGAGCGCAGCGGAGAATTCCGATTCAATATCCGAAGCGTGTTATGGGACGGCGCGTGGTAGGTGGTACCACCAACCACCTTCCTTTGCGCGTCAATACGGGAGGTGTGATTCCGGTAATCTTTGCATCCTCTATTCTGGCGTTTCCACAGACGTTGAAATATTTTACAGGCAGCAAAGTTGTGGACAGCATCGTTACACAACTTTCTTACGGGATGCCGTTGTATAACTTGATGTACGTGGGGCTGATTATTTTCTTCTGCTATTTTTACACGGCCATCGTTTTTAATCCGACGAATGTGGCCGATGAAATTAAGAAGCATGGTGGATATGTTCCCGGCATTCGACCCGGTAAAAGGACAGCTGATTTTATTGAACGCATACTGACACGAATCACTCTCGTGGGAGCGCTCTATCTTGCATTAATTGCTATTTTGCCCGAATTTTTAACTCAGGGATTCAAGGTTGAGCCGATTCCCTGGATCGGCCCTAAACTGAATGACATTCTGCCTCAGTGGATCACGCGCGGATTGAACGTGCCTTTCTATTTCGGCGGCACTTCTCTGCTGATCGTTGTCGGCGTGGGAATGGATACGCTGCAGCAAGTCGAAAGTCAGTTGATCATGAGGCACTACGAAGGATTTGTGAAGAAAGGCAGAATTCGTGGAAGAAGGGGCTGATCATAGATCTTTGAAAATATGAATTCGATTCCGGTAATTATTTTTCTTGGGGCACCCGGAGCTGGTAAAGGTACGCAAGCTGAGTATTTATCGAAGCTACTGTCGATACCCAAGATTTCAACCGGAGACATGCTCCGGTCGGCCGTACAAAAGGATTCGCCACTGGGACGCAAGGTGCAGGAGATCATGAAAGAGGGCGGGCTGGTAGATGATGAAACGATGTTGAATCTGATTCGGGAAAGGATCAGCAGGCCGGATTGCAAGGATGGGTTTATTCTCGATGGTTATCCAAGGAATCGGAAACAGGCTGCTCAATTGGAGGAAGTGCTTCCAGCGGAGAGACGATTGATTGTAATTAACATTCAGGTTTCGGAAGAGCAAGTCGTGAAGCGGATTGCCGGTAGAAGGACTTGTCCGAAATGCGGAAATGTTTATAACGTTCATTTTCGACCGCCAGCCGAGGATGAAAAATGCGACCAGGAAGGAACGCTTTTAGTCCGACGAGCCGATGACGCGGAAGAGGTGGTCCGGAAACGGATCAGGACTTATAAAAAGGAGACGCTCCCTTTGATCGATTATTACAAGAAAAGGGGAGTATTGACAGCTATTAACGGCGTAAATCAGAGGGACGTCGTTGCTAGTAAAATTATAGACGCAGTGAATTAGAAGGAAATGGTTCATATTAAGTCATTAGAAGAAGTCGAGAAGATCCGGAAGGCAAGTCTTATTGTTGCCCGGACGTTGCAATCGCTGGCACAGTGTGTTCAGGAAGGAATTTCAACGCTTGAGCTGGATTCGGTTGCCGAATCGGAGATTCTCAAAGCGGGAGCCCGTCCGGCATTTAAAGGCTATCGTGGTTTTCCCAGGACATTGTGCGTTTCGATCAACGAAGAGATCGTTCATGGAATACCGTCAAAGCGGAAATTAAAGGATGGAGACATTGTGAGTCTGGATTTGGGCGCGATTTGGGATGGTTTTTACGGCGACGCGGCCAGAACCTTCGCTGTAGGAAGGATTGCCAAAGAAGCGCAAAATCTGATCGATGTTACGAAAGAGTCATTAAGAATTGCAATTGATCAGGCGCGACAGGGAAACCGGATCGGTGACATCGGCTTCGCGGTACAGAAATTTGTTGAGGGATATGGCTACTCAGTGGTGCGTGAATTTGTGGGTCATGGAATCGGCAGAAATTTGCACGAGGATCCGCAGATTCCGAACTATGGAAAGCCCGGACAGGGTCCGCGGATTAAGGCCGGGATGGTTTTTGCGATCGAGCCGATGGTTTGTCAGGGAGGTCCGGAAGTAGAAATTCTTGCGGACAACTGGACCGCCATCACGCGCGACCGGTCGTTGGCAGCGCATTTTGAGCACACGATTGCCATTACCGAGAATGGCCCCGTGGTTTTGTCGGAGATTTCTAAGGTGGAACCGGTTGTATTTACCGCAGAGGCCGCAGAGGACGCCGAGGAATTAAGAAAATGAATTTTTCTTTTCTCAGCGATCTCAGCGTTCTCTGCGGTGAAAAATAAGGAGTTTATGCCGAAAGAAGAAGCAATCGAAGTTACCGGAACGGTGACGGAAACGTTACCGAATGCAATGTTTCGAGTGCGCCTGGATGGCAAGGAACATATTGTCCTTGCTCATATTTCAGGGAAGATGAGAAAGAACTTTATCCGGATTCTGCCGGGAGACAAGGTGAAAGTGGAGCTGACACCTTATGACTTGACCCGCGGGCGGATTACTTATCGATTTAAGTGAAAAGTTATGAAGATCAGAGCATCCGTAAAACGTATTTGTGATAAGTGCAAAATCATCATTCGTCGTGGCAGGATTCGCGTGATTTGCGAGAATCCGAAGCATAAACAACGTCAGGGATAATTTTGCGTTATGCAATATGCAATTTGAAATAGGAGCATTATGGCACGTATAGCCGGTATTGATTTACCACCGAACAAAAGAATAGAAATCGGCCTGACCTACATTTTCGGCATCGGACGAACCAGAGCAAAATCGCTTTTAGCAAAAGCTCAGGTAGCGGAAGGTGTGAAAGTCCGGGATCTCACGGAAGAACAGGTCAGCAACATTCGAAAAATCATCGATCAAGAGGGTCGAGTCGAAGGAGACTTGAAAAAAGAAATATCGATGAACATCAAACGATTGATGGATATCGGATGCTATCGTGGTATTCGCCATCGTCGTGGATTGCCGGTTCGTGGTCAGAGAACTCATACGAATGCTCGCACACGCAAAGGACCGCGTGGCAAAACGATGACTATTCGCAAACCATCAGCGGCGGCGCCAAAGCCGGCAGCCCCAGCGGCAGCACCCGCAGCGCCAAAATCATAAGAGGTTGATGCATGGCTAAAGCAACAAAGAAGAAAAAGGACCTGAAAGTTCCGATGGGTGTTGTTCACATCCAGGCAAGTTTTAACAACGCGATTATTACAATTACCGATCTGCAGGGGAACGTTGTCAGCTGGGCGAGCGCCGGCACGTTAGGTTTCAAGGGTTCCAGAAAAGGAACTCCCTTCGCGGCCCAGCAAGCCGCCGTGAATTGCGGACAGGAAGCCGTCAAACATGGCATGAAACGCGTACATGTTCGCGTAAAAGGTCCCGGCGCCGGACGTGAATCCGCCATCCGGGCTCTGCAGTCCGTAGGACTCGAAATCAAATCCATTAAAGATGTAACGCCGATTCCCCACAACGGGTGCCGGCCACCAAAGAGAAGAAGAGTATAAGAGTGTGAGATTGCGATCACGATTACGATCACGATTACGATCCACGATTATTTAGGAGGAGTAACTTGGCTAGATATATTGGGCCAGTTTGTAGACTGTGCCGCCGGGAAGGTGAAAAACTTTTCTTGAAAGGAGAGAAGTGTTTTACCAAATGTATTATCGAGAAGAGACCGACCGTTCCGGGGCAGCATGGAAGGAATCGAAGGGCCAAGCTGCTCGGATATGGATTGCAATTACGAGAAAAGCAAAAAGTAAAAAGGCTTTACGGATTGCTCGAAAAGCAGTTTCGTTTGACTTTTGAAAGGGCGGAAAAATCAAAAGGAATCACAGGAGAATCCCTGTTGCTTCTTCTGGAACGCCGGTTGGACAATATTCTTTATCGATTAGGCGTTGCCGCTTCGCGCAAGCAAGGACGGCAGTTTGTGCTTCATGGTCATGTCACTGTGAATGGCAGGAAAGTAACCATTCCTTCCTACACGGTTTCGCCCGGTGATGTGATCGGATTCAAAGAAACGTTTATGCAAAACGCGCAAATGCAGCAGGCTTTGGCCATTGCGAGAAGTCGTGGAGTGCCGGTCTGGCTGGAATTGGATGCGGAAAAACCACAGGGCAAACTTTTGGCATTGCCTACACGGCAAGACCTCACGATGCCGATCCAGGAAAATCTCATCGTAGAACTTTATTCCAAGTAGTTTTAACCACGATTCATTTTCGTGGAATTAAGAAACCTGGGACGAAACAGCGGATGCGTCTACGCGGTTCGCAAGAGGTTCCAGGATTTAGGAGGAAGTCCGATAATGGTATTAGAAGGTTTTCAGAAACCTGCTCGTTTAAACATCAACAGGGAAACGCTGACCGACACTTATGGCATGTTTTACGCTCAGCCATTTGAGAAAGGTTTTGGCATTACGGTCGGGAATGCGCTTCGAAGAGTGTTGATTTCATCGATCGAAGGGGCCGCCATTACAGCGGTCAAGATCGGCGGAGTGTTGCATGAATTTACAACAATTCCGGGTGTCGTGGAAGATGTCACGGACATCATTTTGAATTTGAAACAGATTCCCATTCAATTGATGGCCGATCATCAAAAAATCATGACCCTTCATTCAACCGACATAGGGCCAGTCACCGCCGGAACGGTGAAGCATGATGCTGATATTAAAATTCTGAATCCTGATTTGCACATCTGCACTGTCGGCGATCGCGGAAAGATGGAAATGGAAATGGTTGTCCAGAAAGGAAAAGGTTATGTTCCGGCCGAAAGAAATGTGCAAAAAGATTTGGGGATCGGGTATATTCCACTGGATTCGGTGCATTCGCCCGTATTGAAAGTGAAGTATCACGTTGAGCCCGCCAGAATCGGGCAATCCAGCCAGTACGAGAAGTTAACGCTGGAAATCTGGACCAATGGAACAGTAACACCAACGGATGCATTATCAATGGCTGCTGAAATTCTTGCAGATCATCTGGATATTTTTATTGCTCTGGATGAAGGAAAGGTGGCCATCAGCGCAGAAGATACAGCGCGAAAACTTGGCTCACCCACCCAGGTCAAAGACGCTCTGGACAAGAGCATTGAGGAACTGGAATTGGGAGTTCGCGCTTACAACTGCTTGAAGAATGCGAATATTTACACATTGAAAGATCTGGTAACCAAAACGGAATCGGATCTATTAAAGACAAAACATTTCGGACGAAAATCCCTGCAGCAGGTAAAACACGTGCTGGAAAGCATGGGATTGTCGCTGGGAATGGAAGTTTAGGAGTTCAGCCATGCGGCATCGAAATAGGCGAGGGAAACTCGGGCGCAAAAGCGCTCATCGGATGATGATGTTGCGCAATATGGCGACATCGTTGTTTGATAAAGAGCGTATACAAACAACTTTGCCGAAAGCCAAACAGCTGCGGCCTTACGCGGAAAAATTGATTACCCTCGCGCGAAAAGGAGATCTGCATGCGCGCAGATTGGTTCTTGAACAGATTCTGAAGAAGGAAGTGGTTCAAAAGTTGTTTGACGATATTGCCAAACGTTATGCGAATGGTAAGGGTGGTTACCTGCGAATCGTTCATTACAGCGCGCGTTGGGGTGATGGCGCACAAAGGGCTTTCGTGGAATTGACAACGAAGCCTGTTGTGGAAGAAAAAGGCAAGCCTGAAAAAGGAGCGAAGAAGAAAGCAAAAGGCAAAGAAGCAGAAGCAGCAGCAGACCCAAAGAAAACTCGAAAAAAAGCGGCCAAGGCCAAAGAAGCTGAGGAATAAAACAGGGGCGCGATTCATCGCGCCCCTTTAACTCCGATGAAATGCCCCTACTGCGGCTCAAAACAAAACAGGGTAATTGACTCCCGCGAATCCAAGGGAGGAGAGTCGATCCGTCGCCGGCGTGAATGCGAGGATTGCCAGAAGCGTTTCACCAGCTACGAGCGTGTAGAAGAAATTCTCTACATGGTCGTCAAGAAAGATGGGAGACGCGAGCGCTACGATCGTGGAAAAATTCTCGCCGGATTACTGAAGGCCGCAGAGAAACGGCCCATCGCGATCACGGAATTGGAGATGATTGCCGATGAAATCGAAACGCAGCTGGCGGACCGACCGGAAAAAGAAATCTCTACAAAGGAAGTGGGCTCTTACATCATGGAATCCCTCCGGCGGCTCGACAAAGTTGCCTTCGTCCGATTTGCTTCGGTTTATCGTGAATTCAAAGACATCAGTGAATT
>JAKEFK010000295.1 GCA_022616075.1 bacterium | reverse complement strand
GTTCAACCCCTAAGAATTGTTTTTGAGCGTTTATAGAGCAAATGGTGAGCGTGGTTGAATTTCTCATGATAGTTTTCGGACAGTCTCGCTGGCGTTACAAACCGCAACAATGATCCTTCACAGATTTTTTCACAGCTTCAGAGGGGCGCGGCGGCGGCAGCTCGCGCCATATGTCATCATATTCATGGGAAGGGACACTTAGCAATGGGAAGAGCTTCTCGTCGAAAACAATCAACATCAGAATCCAAACCGCAATCGACTTCTGCGCCCTCTGCCGAACTACAAGCTTACCCTCTCGATACCGCGGACTGGCCTTTGGTGAGCGTTATCGCGATTGGATCGCTCACTGTCTATGCAAGAACGCTGTGTCCAACCATTTTCACAAGCGGCGCAGGCGAGAATGTAACCGCTGTCGTAACCCTCGGTGTTCCTCATCCGCCCGGTTTCCCGTTGTTTTGCATCCTTGGAAAGATCTTCACTTATCTGATCCCGTTTGGCAATTCCGCTTTTCGTGTAAACTTTTTTTCTGCGGTATGCGGGGCCGCTGCCGCTGCAATGTTTTATGTTCTGTGCAGAACGCTTCTTGGCCCTTCTCGGCGTTTTGCCGCAGCTGCAGCAGCATTGCTGCTTGCTTTTTCACAGACTTTCTGGTCTCAAGCAGTCATCGCAGAAGTTTATACTCTGAACGCGCTCATTCTTGTCTGCGTGTTCTACACTCTCATTCGCTGGGAAGGCGGAGGCGCCCTGTGGCCTGTGGGACTATTTGCAGGTCTGGGACTGACTGTGCACCCTTTGCAAGCTTTGTTCTTGCCTGGATGGATTTTCTTCCTGTTGCGCTCTCCGCAGCGCGATAGAATCCGCTTTGAAGACGCCGGCAAAGCAATCGTTGCTTTCTTCGGCGCATTATTGTTGCACTTGTATCCTTTCCTGCGCTCAAAGGCAAATCCGGCTCTTGATTGGGGAAACCCGGAAAACTTCAGAAATCTGGTCGCCTATTTGACCGCTTCCCAGTATCGTGGACGGATGTTCAGTCTGCCTTTGTCTGAAGTTTTGCAAAATGCGCGGAATGGATTTGCGCTTCTGTTTCAACAATTCTCGCCATGGCTTTCGATCTTACCAGTGGCAGGAGCGTTCCTGCTGTTCAAAAAGAATAAGCGGCTCTTTATCGTTACGATGGTTCCCGCAGTCCTGTCTCTTCTCTATGCAATCAACTACAACATCCCCTGGGAGATTGATGTTTATTACATTCCGATTGTCTTGATCGCCGCTTTCTGGACGTTCTGGCTATTCTCAACGATTCCTTCCAAATACTCGCTCTCGTTACCGGTCCTTGCAATTGTTCCTTTGATTTCGAACTTCCATGTCAGCGATCGATCCGGTAACACAATCGCGCTTGATTACGGAATTGATCTGCTCGAAACGGCGCCGGAGAATGCGACTCTTGTTCTTCCGCAAACGGACGCGACGTTTTCCGTGCTCTACCTGACAGCGGTTGAAAAGAAACGGAAGGACCTGAACGTCTGGGTGCATAGGGATGACGGAGTCAGCACATTGCGCGACGGAGTCAACCCGGATTCTCCGGCGATTCAGCTGGAGAAATTTCTACCCGGCAAAAAGAACGTAATGCTGGCGCAACGCGTAACAGAAGAAACGGTTCCGGGCTACGCTCAGGTGCCTTACGGTGTTCTTTATTTGCTTGCGCCAAAAAGTAATGTGACGCCAACGCCTCCCATCGATTTCCAAAAACTTCGATTGGAGAAATATGTCAATTCCCCTCCCTCTTTCTACCTGGATGACCGGAATCGCGCGGTGCTTGCAACCTATCATTTGAGCCGCGGGGACAATCTGAATACAGGCGGAAGCAAAGGACCGACAATGCAGGAATATTTGAAGGCCGAAAAAATCGGCGAGGATCTGGCCGAGATTCGGAGCCAGTTAGGGCTTCGCTTCGCCGATCTTGGAAACACATCCGCCGCCATCGCACAGCTTCGCGAAAGCATTCAACTAACGGAAAGCGCGGGCGACCAAAATCGTTTGGGTCGCTTGCTGGCTGAATCCGGACGAACCGAGGAAGCAATGAGGGCTTTCATTCGAGCCATCGAACTGAATCCCGATTTAGCAATTGCTCATTCCAACCTCGGAGCCCTCCTGGGAATGAAAGGAGACGTCGACCGCGCGCTGAAAGAATTGCAATTAGCTGTCCGGCTCGATCCGACAAATCCAAAAGCGCACAACAATCTTGCTCTGGTGTACATGAAGATGGGGCGCCGCAGCGACGCCGCTTCCGAGTGGAAAATGTCGCTGAATCTGGATCCCAATCAACCGCAAATAAAAAACCAGCTGGCCGAATTGAAGGTAGAATAAACATACATGCGAAAAACTTTAGTTACCGGAGGCACAATAGGGATTGGAGCGGCGATCGCATCTCATTTGCGAAATGCTGGCTATGAGGTCATTACTTGCGCGCGCAGCGGCAAAGCCGATATTCGATGTGACGTCACCGACAAAGCGCAGGTCGAAAAAATGCGATCCCAAATAGGCAAGCTCGACATCCTGATCAATAATGCGGGTGGTGTTCGTACCGATCTCTTTCTAAAGTTGAGTGAAGAAGATTGGGATTGGCATTTCAATTTAAATGTGAAGAGCATTTTTTACTGCACGAAATCCTTTCTCCCCGGCATGGTGGAAAACAAATGGGGTCGCATTCTCAACATAGCCTCCACTGCGGGAAAAATCGGCGGTCGATACATTTCCGCTTATGTTGCTTCCAAACACGCGGTGATCGGACTCACCCGGTCGCTGGCACTGGAACATGCGCGAAATGGGATAACGGTCAATGCAATCTGTCCATCCTTTGTGGACACCCCTATGCTCCGGGAACACGCAAAGCTAATCGCTGAAAAGACGGACAAGACCACTGAGCAAATTGTGGATTCATTCCGCAACCTAAATCCTCAAAAACGTTTTGTGACTGTCGAAGAAGTCGCACACGCGGTTCAATTTGTGATTGAAAACGAAGCGATCAACGGACAAGCGATTTCCTTATGTGGAGGGGAGACTACATAGTGAAGATCTTCAATCCAGAATCGTTGGCTGCTCCGCGCGGATACAATCACGGCTTAGCCGCATCCGGAAACCTCCTTTTTGTGTCCGGTCAAATCGGCTGGGATAAAAATGGAAACGTCGCGGACGGCCTCGCGAATCAATTCGAACAAGCGCTTCGAAATATAGTCGCGGTCGTAGAAGATGCCGGTGGGAAACCAGAAAACATCGGACGGTTTACAATTTTTATCAAAGACAAACAGGATTATTTGAACCGGCGCAAAGAGATCGGCCTGCGTTATCAAGCCGTCATGGGAAAACATTTCCCGGCCATGAGTCTTCTGATCGTCAAAGATTTGCTGGAAGAGAGAGCGCTGGTAGAAATTGAGGCAACGGCTGTATTGCCATGATGGCGCCTGAAAGCTTCGAGCTCCACATCGCGGATGGCATCGCGCAGATCGTTTTGAGCCGGCCGGAAGCTTACAACGCCCTTACTTTCGACGTTTACCGCGAGCTGAATCAATGTTTCATTGAGCTACAGACTGAGGATTCCGTTCGTGTGGTGATTCTGTCGGGCCGCGGTAAAGCTTTTTGCAGCGGTGGAGATGTGCGCAACATTATTGGTAGCTTATTAGCTGCAGATGCAGCAGAATTGCTGCAATTCACGCGCATGACATGTGAACTTGTTTGGAACATGCGCTCCTTGCTGAAACCCATCATTGCATGCTTGAATGGTGTGACAGCAGGGGCCGGCGCAATTCTCGCGATGTCTTCCGATTTTCGCATCGCGGCAGAAGGCGCGCGAATCGCCTTCCTATTTGTGCGGGTTGGTCTTTCCGGCGCGGACATGGGCGCCTGTTATATTCTGCCGAAAATCGTAGGACTTACAAAAGCAACCGAGCTGCTGATGACCGGTGATTTCATTTCAGCGGAAGAAGCTTACCGGATCGGTTTGTATCACCGCGTTGTTCCAACCGATCAGCTTTCCGACATTACAGCAGAACTCGCTACGCGTCTCGCTGCCGGACCGGCGAATGGCCTGGCCGTCACCAAACAGCAGTTAAATTCGGAATCTTTACCCCGCCTGAAGGAAGTCCTGGAAGCGGAAGCAACAGCGCAAGCGAAATGCATGCTCCATCCGGACTTCAAAGAAGGCTATGACGCATTCATGCAAAAAAGAACCCCGAAATTCTTATGATCAGCCCTCTGCCACCCGAATTCCAGGAAATCCAAAAGCAGGTGGATGCATTTTTTAAAGAGGAAAAGTGGACAGCAGAGAATGAGGAACTGTCTTTCTGCAGGAAACTCATCAAAGAGATGGGAACCGCCGGATTGATTCACTACCTGACACCTGCTCCCACGGTTCGCAACCTTTGTTTTCTACGGTATGCGATCGCCCAAAAATCTGCGCTGGGAGATTTGCTATTTGCCATTCAGGGTCTGGGAAGCTTCCCCATTTCGATTTCGGGAAATGCCGCTCAAAAAGAAAAATATTTAAACGGTGTAGAGAGTGGAGATTTCATCGCGGCATTTGCGATAACAGAGCCGGAAGCCGGATCGGATGCAGGTTCCATGACCATGAGGGCCGAAAAAAAGCATGGTGGATATCTGCTGAACGGCACAAAAACTCTGATCAGTAACGCAGGCCTGGCGGACTTCTACACAATTTTTGCAAGAACTTCGGAAGGTTCGCGAGGAGTTACGGCGTTCATTTTGGAATCATCCATTGAAGGAGTGGAAACGAAACCTCAGGAATTGGTCGCCGCACATCCCATTGGACAACTCCTGCTGCGGAACTGCTTTGTTGAGGAAAACCAGCGGCTCGGCAACGAAGGAGAAGGATTGAAGATCGCTTACAGGACCCTGGATGTATTCCGCCCGAGCGTGGCAGCCGCAGCTGTGGGAATGGCGGAACGCGCTTTTCAAGAAGCGATTCACTTTGCAAAAACGAGACAACAATTCGGTAAACCGATTGCAGAATTTCAAGCAATCCAATTCAAGATCGCAGAAATGGCCCAACTGCTCCAGGCTTCGAAATTATTAGTATGGGATGCCGCTTCCAAAAAAGATGCCGGAGCGCCTCGCATTACTCTGGAAGCTGCGCTGGCAAAAGCCTATGCAACGGAGGCAGCGCAGAAAATCATCGATCAGGCGCTCCAAATTCACGGAGGAATCGGCTTGCTCAAAGGATCCATCACGGAAAGGCTCTACCGCGACATCCGCGCGCTGCGAATCTACGAAGGAACCACCGAAATCCTGAACACCCTGATCGCCCAACAATACCTCACAAAGGACTAAAATATTATTGAACAGAAGAACGCAAAGCTCGCAAAGTTCTTTTTAATTTTATTTTTTCTTTGCGTCCTTCGCGATCTTCTGTTCAAAACGAGCTCATGATTCTTTTTACGCCTTACACAATCAATGGGATGACGCTGCCGAATCGTCTTGTTCTGCCTGCAATGGTGACGCGCCTTTCGGGCGAGGACGGTTTTGTGAATCAAGACATCCATGATCGTTACCTGCGCTTTGCGCGCGGAGAAGTCGGTTTGATTGTGATCGAGGCAATGGGAGTCCATGATACGCGCAGCGGACCACTGCTCCGTTTGAGCCGCGATGAATTCATCCCGGGTCTCGCTGACATGGCAAAAGAAATTCACGAAAGCAGTCCTAGTAAAGTCGTTCCTCAAATCATCCATTTTCTGAAAGTGGCCAGGAGTGGGTGGCGCCAGAAGATTAAAGATCTCAGCAAAGAAGAGATCTGTTTCATCATTGAGGCATATGGCGCCGCTGCAGGAAGAGCGCGCCAGGCCGGTTTTGATGGTGTGGAACTGCATATGGCTCATGCATACACGGTCTCATCCTTCCTTTCTTTGCGGAATATGAGAAATGATGAATATGGACGTTCCCTGGAAAACCGGATGCGTTTGATGAGTGAAATCATTCTAAAGGTTCGGAGCATTATTGGTACCGACTTCCCTTTAGGAATTCGATTCGACGGTGAAGAATGCATCAAAAACGGGTACACGTTGAATGATTCGCGCCAGATGGCGTTGCGAATGGCGCAGCTTGGCGTGGATTGGATCAGTGTTTCAGCAGGTGGAAAATTTGAGGATGCGATACACAAACCAGGCACGCCGCTCTATCCGTACACGGGATACAGCGGAGATCGCTGCATGCCGAGCGCTCACTATCCTGATATGGCGAACGTTCCGGTGACCGAAGGAATTCGCAAATACATTCGCGAGCATGGCTTTACTGTTCCGGTTGTTGCAACAGGAAAGATACGAACACCGGAACAGGCTGAATCAGTCTTGCAACAGGAACGCGCTGACTTGGTGGGGCTTGCGCGCGCTTTACTTGCTGATCCGGATCTGCCAAAGAAGGCCCGTGAAGGAAGAAGCGACAAAATCGTTCGATGTACGTACGGAAATGTATGCAAAAATCTCGATGAAAATTTCCACAAAGTCACCTGCGTTCTTTGGCCCAAAGGCTCCTTGCAGGCCCCGGAAAGTTCCGATACAAAAGCGCCGGTCTGGACCGATGGCGCCAAACTGGAAGCAGCCTACGAAAACGGCCAGATCTTCCTGAAATGGAATTCGGCAACGGATGATGAGCAGATTTATGGCTATGAAATTTACAGGTCGGTTGACGGCGGCGCACCGGACCATGTTACTTCCGTCAAACGCACGACTTTCTATGATCTCGATGTTGTCGCCGGTAAAACTTACTCCTACTATATCGTCGCATACGATCTGGCCGGCAATCACTCCGCTCCGTCTAATACTGTAGAAATTACGGCAATGGAGAATTGGCCTGTGGCGGCCAGAAGCGTTTATAATAAATGAAATGGATGAATTAGCGCGATATCGTTCTGAGTTTCCGATCCTGGAATCCACAACGTACATGATCAGCCATTCGCTGGGCGCGATGCCGCGAAAAGTGTACGACAAGCTGCGTTCCTATGCCGACCTCTGGGCAACGCGAGGAATTCGTGCCTGGGCTGAAGGCTGGTGGGATATGCCGGTAACGACAGGCAATCTAGTTGCCTCGCTCATTGGAGCCAACCCGGGCGAAGTTGTGATGCATCAAAATGTATCTGTTGCTGTTTCCGTAATTCTGTCCGCTCTACCCTATCGGGCTCCCAAAAACCGCATTCTCTATTTCAGTGTTGATTTCCCAACGGTCATTTACGTTTTGGAAGCTCAAAAGAAACGGGGCGCAGAAGTCGTCAGCATTCCGTCCGCCGAAGCATTAAAAGTTCCCATGGATTCCATGCTGGATGCAATCGATGAACGGACACTTATTGTTTCGCTCTCGTATGTGTTCTTTAAAAACTCGGAAAAAGTTGATGTCACAGCCATAGTAAAAAAGGCGCACGAAATGGGCGCGCTCGTTCTGCTCGATGTTTATCAGGCAACGGGCACGGTGCCTGTGGACGTTGCAGAATTGGATATCGATTTTCTTGTGGGAGGCTCGGTAAAATGGTTGTGCGGCGGGCCGGGGGCCGGTTATCTCTACGTAAAGCCCTCGCTATACGATCAAATAGAACCTTCCGTAACCGGCTGGATGGCGCATGAACATCCTTTTGCTTTTCAAACCGGACCGATCCGCTACGCTCCAGGCGTCACACGTTTCTTGCATGGCTCGCCTCAGATTCCCGCGTTGTACGCGGCCCAGCCAGGATATGAAATCATCAATGAAATCGGTGTTGAAAAAATCCGGAAGAAGTCTTTGCGACAAACCGAAATGATCTTTCAATTTTGCGAACGATATGGATACAAAACCCAAACACCACGGGAAGCGGAAAGCCGTGGTGGAACGGTGGTGGTGGACATTCCTTTTGCCGATGCGATCTTAAAGGAGATGACAGCCCGAAATGTCCTGGCGGACTACAGACCCGATGCCGGAATCCGAATCTCTCCTCACTTTTACACGCTGGATTCCGAAATAGAAACAACGTTCGAGATTATCGAAGAAATACGTAAAACCCGTACCTATGAAAAACATCTTCAGCAGAAAGGAAGTCTTTATTGATGGACTACGGTAATTCACCACTCACTTACGGCGATTATCTGAAAGTACCGGAGCTCTTGAAGCTGCAGCAATGTCTCAGTGACCCGGCGAGCCATGATGAATTGCAATTCATCATCGTTCATCAGGCTTATGAACTCTGGTTCAAGCTCCTCCTGTTTGAGCTGGATTCCATTATGAAAGCGATGAAGGAAGGAAATGCAAAAAACGCGGTGTGGCTTTTCCAGCGTGTGATTGCTATTGAAAGGTTGTTGAATCAACAGATTCACATCCTGGAAACGATGAGTCCGGTGGATTTTCTGCGGTTTCGCAGTAAGCTGAATCCGGCAAGCGGATTTCAGTCCGTTCAATTTCGCGAGATCGAATTCATTTCGAACCTGAAAGAGCCTACGATGCTTGACCGTTTGCGGAGCGATCCGGAAAGTCTCGCGCGGCTGCAAAAACGTCTCAATGAACCGACTCTCTGGGACGCGTTTCTCGAACTCTTGCAGCGGAACGGGTTTGAGATCCCCGCTGATCGAGATTCCACAAAACTGAAGCAGCAACTTGTATCCATTTATGAGAATCCGGAACAGCATTACGAGCTCTTCCTACTCGCGGAAGCAATGATTGAGCACGACGAGCTAATTGGACTGTGGCGTGTTCATCATGTCCGGATGGTGGAGCGCATGATCGGAAATAAGATCGGGACCGGAGGAAGCGAAGGCGTTCGTTATCTCACCACGACTCTGATGAAAAAGTGTTTCCCCGAGCTGTGGGACATGAGAACGATGCTGGGAGAAGAGCCAGAGCCGCAAAAATAATGGGGATATGGAGATGAGACCAGATATGGGGATAAAGTTTGCTTCCTGGCTTCCTAAGTTTTATCTCCCTATCTCACTCAAATCTCCATATCTCCAATGAATCATCAGTGGGACGAAAGAACATGGGAAGAGATTGAAGCCCACAAGCCGGCAGTTGCCCTGCTGCCGGTCGGCTCCACCGAGGCGCACGGTCCTCACCTTCCACTTTCAACTGATTCGATTATTTCCCAGGAGATGGCCAAGCGTGCGGCATTCGAGCTGCAAAAGCAGAATATTCATTCATTGATTCTTCCCTGCATTGATTATGCAATTACAGAATTCAGCAAAGACTTTTCGGGCACCATCAGCATTCGAAAAGAAACCTTTCAGAATTTGCTTCGTGATATCGCTGATAATGTAGCAGCGCATTCGATTCCTCTGCTCTGCATTGTTAATTCGCATCTGGAACCGGACCACATCCAGGCGATTCAGGAGTTTTGCGACACTTACAAGAAACTTCCGGTGCTCTTTCCCGATAAAACCAAAAGGCCATGGGGTTCGCTCCTGACTGCAGAATTCAAACAGGGAGCGTGTCACGCAGGAAGCTATGAAACATCTCTGGTTCTTTCCGCGCGTGCGGAACTTGTCCGGAGTGAAAGAAAAGAATTGCCGCCCAATCCTGTGAATCTTGCAAAACTCATGAGGAATGGCGTTAAAAACTTCCGCGATGCCGGAGCCGATCAAGCCTATTTTGGCGATCCAGCCGGCGCAACTCAAGAAGAAGGCGAGCAAACATATTCTGTTCTAACAAGAATGATCGTAGAAACGGTGTTAGATCATTTTAGACAACAATGAACCGCAGGATTGAAATAGGTTCTTGCCTGAGTAGAAGCTGGGCTCTGTATAAGCGTGAATTCGGACTGATCTTCGTTACCACGCTTGTGATCAATATCGCATCCTCCGCAGCCAGTGGTTTCCCATACGTCGGCGTCCTGATCGGCCTCGCTTTGAATGGTGTGTTGTTTGGAGGATTGTACTGGTTTTACCTCAAATTGATTCGAGGCGAAAAAGCGGAATTGGCCGACGCTTTTGCAGGATTTCAGATCGCATTGGTTCCCTTGATGCTTGCGAGCGCGGTTAGCGGAATTCTGATACTGGTCGTCATGGGAATCGTCGCTCTCCCGATGCTGATTACATGGATTCCGCTCCTTATCAGATTTTCGAAAGACCCCAATGTAGATCCCGACACTTTGTTAGCTGCGCTGGGCGCAGGCACGATCCTGAACATCCTTTTCTGCATTCTGGTTGCGACGGTTCTTTATCTTTTTTGGGTATTCGCTTTTCCGCTGATCATCGACAAGCGGATGCAATTTTGGGATGCATTGGAAGCCAGCCGCAAAGCAGTGATGAGCAATTTTGCAAGCGTTTTCGGCCTGTTCCTCGTCGGCGGTCTTTTGACGGTGGGAGGGCTGCTGGCCTGCTGCATAGGTGTATTTTTTGTGTTGCCGGTATTTTTCGGATCGATTGCCTATGCCTACGAAGATCTCTTCGGCGGTAACCGGCCCAAATAATGGACAATTGTCTGTAGTCCGATCAATCCTTTCCCAGTTTCTCTGCCTTTCCCTTCTCGAATGGAACATCTGGTATCGAAATTGCATCTAATACTTTCAGGAGGGATGAAATGAAAGGACGAAGCAAAGACAGATACAGGCTGGGTGATTTGATCGCCGCCCTCTTTGAGGAATCCAGAAGAGTGACGACTGATCGCGCGGAACAAACGGTTCTGGTTTACGCTGCGCTGAAAGATTTGCTGCGTGGAAAAGTTCGTCCAGCGCATCCCATCATGTTAAGAGTTCGATAGTTCTAAGCATTTTTATGGCTCTTCTCTAGCAGCCCGCTGTTTAAGCAGGGCATTGGCCCACAATGCCCTGCTTTAGTTTCAAATTCCAAATCTCAAATCCCAAAATCCAAATCTTGGCGTCTTGGCGCCTTGGCGGTTATTTCATATTTGAGGGCTTGTGATTTGGATGTTATATTGAGAGGTCATGACAAAGTTCTATGTAACGACTCCGATTTACTATATCAACGGCTTGCCGCATATAGGGCACGTCTTTACGACGGTGCTGTCGGATGCAATTGCGCGCTATCACCGTTTGCTGGGGCACGATGTTTTCTTTCTTACCGGCACTGATGAACATGGCCAGAAGGCCGAAAAAGCCGCTCGTGAGGTGGGCGTCAGCCCTCAGGAACTGGCCGACCGGATCGTTCCGAGTTTTCGTGATCTCTGGAAACAATTAAATATTTCGAACACGGATTTCATTCGAACGACTGAGGAACGGCACCGGAGAGGTGTGGCAGAAATTTTCCACCGTTCCCATGCAAATGGTGATATCTATCTGGGAGCCTATGAAGGCTGGTACTGCACTTTCGATGAAAATTTCCTGACCGAGGGACAGCTTGTAAACGGCAATTGTCCTGACTGTCACCGGCCCGTGGAAAAGATCAAAGAGGAAAGTTATTTTTTCCGCCTGTCCAAATATCAAGAACCGCTTTTGAAATATTACCGGGAGAATTCCGATTTTATTGTGCCTCACTCGCGCTCCAATGAAGTGATCAGCTTTGTTGAAAGTGGATTGCGTGATCTGAGCGTTAGCCGTGTCAAGTTGAAATGGGGGATTCCGGTTCCGATTGATTCTTCACACGTGATCTACGTCTGGTTCGATGCGCTATCGAATTACGTTACTGCAACAGGTTTCCCGGATAATCAACAACTTTACCAGAGTTACTGGCCGGCCGATTTGCACGTCATCGGAAAAGATATTGTGCGTTTTCATTGCGTTTACTGGCCTGCCTTCCTCCTCTCTGCCGCGCTACCCCTGCCGAAACAGGTGCTCGTTCACGGATGGTGGTTGAAAGAAGATGAAAAAATATCGAAATCGCGCGGCAATGTCGTGGATCCACACTCCTTGATCAAAACTTTTGGAGTGGATGGACTTCGTTATTTTTTGATTCGTGAAGCCCCAATTGAAGGGGACAGTAATTATTCGTTCGAGACCATTTTGAGACGGGTCAACAGCGATCTGGCGAATGATCTTGGAAATCTTTCCAGCCGGGTTCTAACGATGATAGAGCGTTATTCGAGTGGCAAAATTCCGGAGATCGCCCAATCGAATGCACCTTTTCGATCCTCTCTGGAAGATGTCGTCGCGAGAATACCGGAGTACACAGCCGCATTCACTTTCTCCAGGCTGTTGGTCGACGTCTGGTCTGTTGTCAACTCCATCAATCGCTACATTGTTGAAGAGCAGCCGTGGGTGCTTGCAAAAGACCCGGCTTCCCAACAGAGATTGCAGCAGGTTTTGTACAACAGTTGCGAAGGATTGCGTATCATTGCAGGTCTGGTCGCGCCCGTGATTCCGCAATCTGCGGATCTGATCTGGCAACAGATCGGAATCTCCAAACGTGCTTCCGAAGCGAACATTGGCGATTTGAAATGGGGAGAACTATCGCCAGGAACACCGATTGGCAAGATCACTCCCATCTTTCCCCGCATTGAAGCGCCGGCAGCGGAAACGGTCCCGCAGAAACCTGCCGAAAAGAAGCAGGATGATTCCTCGCACGCAACAATCGAAGATTTCCAAAAACTTGGCTTAAAAGTGGGCGAAATAAAGAACGCAGAAAAAATTTCAGGCTCCAAAAAGCTTCTAAAATTAAGCGTTGATTTGGGCTCAGAAACTCGCCAGCTTGTGGCGGGAATCGCCGAGGTGTACGCTCCTGAAGACTTGATAGGCAAACAGGTCATCGTTGTTTCGAATCTGAAACCAACCCGCATTATGGGCGTTGAATCCAATGGAATGGTCCTTGCCGCTTCCATTGATGGAAAACCGGTTCTCGCCTCTGTCTCACAAAAAGTTCCAAATGGGACAATCGTAAAATAAAGGGATGCGACCGCCGAAGTACGCGCTGGTTCTATCGGACTTGCACTTCGGCGACACACGGTGTTCTTTGCATTCCATGCGCACAGCTCATGCGCTCATGAACCGACTGAAAGAGTACCAGCCCCTGGAAGAGATTTTTCTGCTCGGCGACATTCTCGATTTGCAACTGGCAACCTGGTCACAAGCCATCGAAGGAAGAATCCTGAATGGTCCCGCGAAACGAGCCGTAGGTTTTCGCTATTTTCTGAATTTCCTTCTGGATCAAACAGGCGCAAAGCTGGTGACGTACATTCCCGGCAACCATGATTACAAAATCTTTGACTATCATTCGATCGATCGCCATCTAATTCTCCCCTTGCGAAATGGAAAGAAATTATCAGGAAGAGTCTCCTTCTTCAGAAACTTTACTCCGAGTTTTTTGCAAGGTCTTGTCCATTCAGCGCAGGCGCAGTTTCGCGTGATCTATCCGCATCACTTTCTCCGGATTCCCGGAGGGCGCCTCCTGCTCACGCATGGTCACTATTTTGATTCGTCGCAGTCTTTTTACCAGGAGATAGCGAAGGTTTTCACGGAGTCGACAAACAGAGAAGAAATACCGCGGTTGCGCAAGACGTTTTTTCGCCGCGCTTCCGCTTACCAGAATGTGGTGAGCAGCCTTTCCATGCAGCCGGCGCTCAGAAATATTTTTAATTCCATTTATCAGCCGGTCACTTCCTGGAAGGAAACGCTGCGGCACCGCAACCGGAAAACATTCTTGACCCGCGCGATGCGCCGGAACATCGAATCCTATGTGACTTTTTGCTGCCGCGGCAAAGTGGAAGGCGTCATCTTTGGCCATACTCATCATCCTGGAAAAATGTCCTTTCAGGATGGACCTGTCCGTCATGTCTGGAACTCGGGGAGTTTTTTGAAGGAGTCGGAGGGTTCGCCGGCCGGGAGTTTTCTTACCGTGCAGCTGAATGGCAAATCCCCATTAGAGGATGCGGTAAAAGTTCACCTGTTATAATACAAACGTATGTCTTACATCGCTAAGCTATTGGGAAAAGACGAACAAATCCTTCTTGAAACAAAAAGGCACATTTTTGTTTTGCTAGGACAATTCTTTAAAGAGTTCCTTGTTCTTGCCGCGCTGGTAGCAGGATGGATCGTGATTCATGGATACGCTCAAGCGGAATTTCTCTGGATTGAAATAGTGATTGCAGCGATTGCCGTCATTGTTTTGATTTCCCTGTTTATTGATTGGCTCCGCTGGAATAATGAAGCTTTCTTTGTAACCAACCGCAGAGTGATCCATTCCAGCGGAGTATTGAACAAGAAAGTGCTCGATTCGTCGCTTTCTAAAATCAATGATGTGATCATGGAACAATCCTTTCTGGGGAGAATTTTTGATTATGGCACGATCAAAATCCTTACGGCCACAGAAGAAGTGATCAATCGCGTTGACAAAATTTCACGTCCGCTGGAGTTTAAAAAAGCAATGATGGGAGCCAAGGCAGGACTCGAACCACTTCATCCTGCCGTCACCAGCGCATCCTCTGCTCAGTTGCTCGAAGAACTTGCACAATTGAAAGCCAAGAACCTGATTTCAGAAGAAGAATACAACGAGAAACGTAAAGAAATTATTAAACGAATGTAAATGGGATACTGAATGTTTTATCGAATCCTAATCATGCTGCTCCTGGTGCCGGCCCTGGCCTTTTCTTATACGATCGTAAGGAAGGATGGCAAAACCTTTCAGGGTAAATTGGTTCACGAGTCGACGGATGAGATTGTTCTGAAAGACGAAGAAGGCGTAACGATCAAATTCAACAAAAATCAGATCGATTGGGATAAAACCAATGCAGCAAGACGAAAGACGGAAAAAGAAAAAACTACGCGAGCCATTGAATTGAGGCGTGAGCGAAAAAAGGAATGGACAGGTGAAAAGATCAGTGTCGATTTCAAAGATGTCGACATTCGTGACCTCTTCCGGTTTCTTGCCAGGACAGGAGAGTTGAACCTCGTCATACATCCTGACGTAAAGGGCAACGCCACAATCAAGATGACGGATGTACCTTGGGATCAAGTTCTGGATATTGTCTGCAACATGCATGATCTCAAGTACAAAATGGATGGAAACGTCCTTAGCATCACAAAGTAG
>JAKEFK010000294.1 GCA_022616075.1 bacterium | reverse complement strand
CTTCCGAGAGCTGAGGGGAAAGGAGACTGGCGCCCTGTAGGTTACCCTGTATTTCTCGCATTGTGTAGGTCCCTGGCGAGTGATTGGCTTGGAGCTCGCGCACTTTGTGCTGTCGTTCAGTTCAGTCTGATAGCATTCGTCCTGCTCATTTTTCAGTGGCTTGCTTGCTCGGCCTTGAGAAAGTCGTACTGGCTTTTTCTCATCGCGATCATGCTTGGAGCTCAGCCCTGGACATTTGAAGATTGTCGCAACATGTTGCCGGATTCGCTGACGGCTTCTCTCACTACTCTTGGCATTCTTGGGTTATTTGGGTTCGTTGTAAAACAAGGCGTGATTCAGAATATTTTCTTTTTCTTTTCCTGCCTTACTCTGTGCGCAACGATGTTCCTGCGTCCCGAAATGATCGTAATGGCGCCTGTCTTGATTGGTGGGGCATTGTTTCTGAAGCAAGAGAGTAGATCCATTTTGTTTCGTTATTCGGTTTATGGCGCCATGTTGTTCTTCGCGTGTTTGTTGCTTCAAGTATTTTACCGGAACCTTTCGACCGGGGATTTGTTGCCTTATGGTCGCTTTTCGCTTCACAAGCGTGGCGCACATAATTGGGTAAACAGCTGGTTCAGTACGGAACAGAATGCGTATAATCGTTTTCTTCACGGCGGTAAAATCCTCAATACGAGCGTTGATGCCTTTCCCAAACGCGCTTTTGCAGACGAGTTTGAACGAATCGAAATACAGAAAGCTCTCGATCTAGCAAGGACAAAGGGGGTTTACGATGAGCAGGTGGATCGCCTCTTTCAATCAGTCGCCGACAAGAGGCTCCGGGACAATTTCTTTGTGAATGCCGTACTGACCAGGATCTGGCGAACCGGCATGCTGTGGTTCAATTTTGAAAGGAATAATCGCCTCACAATGATGTTGGGGCCTGCAATATGGACAGGGAAGGCGGTGGTCTACGCAAGCTATGTGATGAGAATCTCCCTGTTCCTTCTTGCAGGTTACGCGCTATTTTCCGCTCTTAGAAATTTTCGGAACCGGACAGCTTTGTGGTATCACCGTTTGACCGCCCTGATGTTTTTGTGTGTCCTTACTCGAACGCTGTTGATAGGAATGGTGCTGGGTTGGATGATCGACCGCTACGCGCTGGTTGCCTGGCCCGCGATGTTATGGTGCGCTGCAGCCGGAATGATCGATCTTGCAGGTTCAACAGGAATGGAAAAGACTGAAAAGAAGTAAAATAGAACGCACGGCACGCGAAAGTATTCACACTGTTTGAAATGATGAAACCTCATACCGTTTACATGGTCTGTGCGACTCCGCGATCCGGAAGCGGGTTGTTATGCGAAGCTCTCTGGAGTACTGCATTGGCAGGAAAACCGGATGAATATTTCCATTCCGGCACAGCGGAAGAATACGCGAATGAATGGAGTACGACCCGTTTCTCTGATTATTTGGCTAAAGTGCTGGAATTCGGGACCACATCGAATGGTGTCTTCGGCTTCAAAATCATGTGGACTGATTTTCAAAATCACTACCTGAATCATTCAGCAACCCTCAATGCTTCTGCATTGCGGGACGTAGCGCCGGAATTTCGGTATATCTGGATTCGGCGTCAGGACAAACTTCGGCAGGCGATTTCCATCTGGAAGCGGAAACAGACCGGGATCATCAGCTGGTATGACAACGAACCCCCCGAATACGAACGTATTCCTGAGTTCAATTTTTCCGCATTGAATCACCTTGTTCAGCAGGTTCGTGCATGGGATCTGAATTGGGCAAGCTATTTTAAATCGCTGGAAGTATCACCACTTGTCATCACGTACGAAGAGGATCTTCAGCAAGATTACACCGTTGTGGTTAGAAAAATCCTTAATTATTTAACAATTCCGGCACCGGAAGATCTGAACGTTCAGGCAAAAAGAAAGAAGCTCAGTGACGAACTGTCCGAGCATTTTGTGCGGTTATATCAATCGCGTGAGTAGTTACGAAAGGCGTCGTTATTCTTCTCAATCATAATATTCTCGAGGCGGTAATTCTTTAAAACCGGCCAGGAAGCATCCTTTCGCGGATCATAATCATCGGAAAAGTATTTCTGAAAGATCCCGTCATCGGAGACTCGGATAAACTCCGCGATTTCTTGAAAATTCAAAAAGTATTCTTTTGCCGGCGGTCGTGGTGTTTGTGAAAATGTCGCAGCAAAGGAGCGAGAAGGTTTAGTATCGAGAAAATCAAATAGCTTTCGATGATTTTCGATGTTGATCAATCCATTTTCATGAAACATGTCTTCATAAGACCATTCGAGAAAATCCCGTTCTCCGTCATTAAAAGTTTCAATTGCGTACTGGCGATAACGGCAAAGGTTACGAAAGGTTGCCCGGATGCCCCCGGGATCCACAACGATCGCATCTGTTTTGCCAAAAGTGTATGATTTTCCCTCACGAGCCGCTCGCGAATTTCCATTTTGGCACCAGTACTCTGCGCAAGTGTGTTCCAGTAAATGTCGACGTGTATTTACAATAATTTTTATATCTTTGTTTTTGATCAAATATTCTCGCAGGTCCGGCATATGAACTAAGTGGACGAATTGAATCTTAAACCCGACGCATTCCCAGTTGTATGGATTGTACCGGGGATCGTCCGTGAATATGTATTCATCCAAAAACTCACCGGAATGCTCCTGGCCGCCGATACGGACATAATTCTTATCGAGGATAGCGCTGTAGTAATCCTTTTTTTCGGGGGGAATGAATTGATCGGCGGGCCATCTTCCAAACGGACCGTTGTTGAATAAACCGTGATGGCTGTACAAGCGCTCATGGCCAGCCAGAAGCTCACTTGTGTGGCTCGAGCCTGATCGCGCCATCGGACAAAGCATAACCCATTTAGATCGAATCATTCTGTTTCCTTTGATTGCATATTTTAATTTATTTCACGAGTTCAGTCATCTACAATGCAGTTTTTGGATAACCCATAATGAGTGCGGTTTCGTGGGTTTCTTCCATGAATGATTTCCCGCAATCCTTCCAGATTCCAATTCTGTCTTTGGAGATAGTCCCACGTTTCAATTGGTGGTGTCGTTGCAACTTAAGCATTGGACCATGAACCAGGTTTGGATTCCAGCTCTCCCGAACTTCCAGCGGCGAGCCTAAAATCCGGGAAATTTGGATCATCGTGTTTTCCGGAAATCTGATCAGGTCCTCGTACCGGATTACGAGATCAAACATTGACAGATTTTCCCAGATCATGCGGTACAACCGGCTCATTTTGTTTTCCGTCAACCAGTCAGGCAGCGGGTTTACGAGCGCATCCCGAATATCTCGAATGATTGCGATGACCGGATACTTCAACTGCTTATAGATTCTTGCATGGCCAATGAAAACGTCATTGCAAGTTTTGATTCCAAGGTTGATCGGACTCATAGCTTTTTCGCATTCTCGAACAAGCGAAACGGTTTCTTCATAGGTCAACGGTTTGCGGGGATCTTCAGGAAAGGTTTTGTCTGGAAATAATGTCTTCAAGAATGGTATCCCGCGATGACTCTGTTCGGGATTGTGAAAATCGGGTTCGTCCAGACAGATCAGATTCCCCTGATTCAGAAGAAATGCTAATAGTGTAGTGCCACTAAACGGAGGTCCACCAACTAAGAACATATTGCCCGCGATAATATCACGCCTGTTTGAAAATATTAGGGCTTTGAACGACTCAATTCACATACCCAAGAGCCTTCAGGTGCTCTCTTGTTTCTTCATCGATGACTGTTTTGGGCTGTTGAATTCGAAGGGAATCGCGAGTTTTGCGTTGTTTATCAAGGGTCTTTTCGAGCTCGACACGATAATACGCGGAAAGGATTGGATAAGTCTCGACTAGATTCTGTGTTTCAGAGGGATCGGTGGAAAGATCGTACAATTCTTCCCGCTTGCGATCGTATTCACTGATGTATTTCATGGTTGAAGAGCGCAAAGCGTAGTGGCGATATCTGGCGCGATGAAAAAACAGGGATCTGGGCGATTGCTTCGATCCGAACACCAAACCAGGCAAGAGACTTTTTCCGTTCAACAGGATTCGCTTCCGGGAAAAGGGGAATAGATCAACAAGCGTAGAAAATACATCGAAGTTCCCCACAAGATCCGTACTGCGAACATTGCTCAGCTTCGGTTCGCGAGGGAAATGAATGATTAACGGGATCCGCAGCATTTCATCATAAAGTGTGAGGTTGTGACCTTGTATTTGATGTTCCCAAAAGGCCTCCCCGTGATCGGAGAGAACGATGATGATTGTTCTTTCATCTAAACCGAGCGCTCGAAGGGTCGACAGGATTTTTCCCAGCTCAGCGTCGCCAAAAGCGATGCTTGCATCATATACATCTCGAATTTTGCTTTTATCCTCTTCGGAAGGTGGTATTGAAAATTTGAATTCAGGCACCTGAAAACTGGGATCATCGCGAAAGCGGCGCAAGAATTCTGGAGGCGGCTGGAAGGGTAAGTGCGGTTCTCGAATATGAACATAGGAAAAGAAGCGGTGGCCCGCAACTTTTCTTAACCAGGTCTGAACCTGACCACCTATTTCATCCGCATTAATGATTCTCGCGGGAGACCAGACATGTTCAAACCCTTGCGTGTAGCCGAACACTTTCGTGGCATTGGGTGTCGCTAAGAACATTGATGTCTCATACCCTGAATCAAAAAAAACTTCAGCCATCGTCTTGAATTGTTCGGG
>JAKEFK010000293.1 GCA_022616075.1 bacterium | reverse complement strand
CTCTTCGGGAGATACGATGTTTGAGCGTATGCCTTCCAGGTATTCCATCGCAAACGCAATTGAATTTTCCGGAACTTCGCGATAAAAAGAACACTGCAGCGGAGGCAATCATGAGAATTCATCGAGTCCTGTTTTTTCTTTTTGTGTGCATTTCAGTGATTCCATTGTGCGGAGACGAAGTCCATCCGCTGGCTGGACACTGGGAAGGTACCATCAAACTGCAGCCGTCACTGGAGCTGGCAGTGCTCATCGATTTCGCAAAAGAGCCGGACGGAAAATGGAGGGGCTCGATCGATATTCCTGCGCAGGCAGCAAAGGGTTTACCGCTTGCAAATATCAGTGTGCAAGAATCCAAAGTAAGTTTTGAAATAGAAAACATTCCGGGTAAACCTACCTTCACCGGCGAAATTTCACAAGACAAAATTGCAGGTGATTTTACACAGAGTGGCCAGAAGTTTACCTTTGAGTTGCAACGGAAACTTGCTACTGCTACCCAGCCGAAAAAGCCGGAACAAGAAACTCTTCAGGAAATTCGGGAACTCGTCAAAAAAGAAATGGAACAATGGCATGTACCGGGATTGGGGCTCGCCATTGTGAAAGATGGCAAAGTTATGTTGGCAGAAGGCTTCGGCTATCGCGATGTAGAGAAACAACAACCTGCTACTCCCGATACTCTGTTTGCAATCGGTTCCTCCACAAAAGCCTTTACGGCAACTTTATTGGGCATTGCAGTGGATGAAGATAAGTTGAAATGGGACGAACCGGTAAAGACGTATTTGCCCGAATTCACAATGAAGGATGAGTTTGCTTCTGAACGGATGAGTCCCGCAGATTTAGTCACGCACCAATCCGGGCTTCCGCGCCACGACGTGCTCTGGTACAACAATCAATTTGATCGTAAACAACTCTTTGACAGATTGAAATATCTCCAGCCGAACGAAGATTTTCGCGAGGTGTTTCAGTATCAGAATTTGATGTTCATGACGGCAGGTTACCTTGCGGGCCAAATCGCCGGAAAGTCCTGGGAAGATCTGGTTCGTGAGAAAATTTTTCAACCGCTGGGGATGAGCTCCTCCAACCTGTCTGTTGAAGATTCTAAAAAGACATCAGACTACGCTTTGCCTTACAAGTATGAAGACGAACAGCTCAAGAAAAAGAAGAAGGGAGAATTAAAGGAAATACCCTTTCGAAACATTGATGCGATCGGACCTGCAGGTTCCATCAACTCGAACGTTCGCGATATGGCTCGCTGGGCTTTGATGAATCTCGGTGGTGGAACGCTTGAAGGAAAAACAATCATCTCAAAGAACCAGTTGGGAGAAATTCATTCACCTCACATCGTGATTCGTGGCGGAATCCTGTCGCAACTGCTGACTTTTGCGGAAACACCTTACACGATGTACGGGATGGGCTGGATGATTCAGCCCTATCGCGGTTACCGTTTGCTTCATCATGGCGGAAACATCGATGGGTTTTCGGCCATGGTCAGTTTCATGCCGGATGAGAAATACGGTGTAGTCATCCTTACGAATCTGGATGGGAACTTGATGGTGGATTCTTTGATGTTTGAAGTTTACGACCGGCTGCTCGGGTTGGAGCCGGTGGATTGGAATAGCCGCTTCAAGCTTCGTTATGAACAGTTCAAAAGCGCGTACGAAGAATCGGAAAACAAAGAAGCCGATATTTTGAAGAAGGCCGGAACGAAACCAACACACGTCCTTTCCGATTACGTGGGCACCTTTGAAAGCGAGGGTTACGGCAAAGTTCAAGTGACGCAAGAAGGTCAGAAACTAAAAATAAGTTATGGTGAGCTGTCGAGCCCGCTGGAGCACTGGCATTTTGATATTTTCAACGCTACCGAAGATCCAGTAAAAGGAACAAAAGTAAGTTTCCTCAGTAACGTGCGTGGAGACATCGATCGGCTTTCGATGCCGATGGAACCGAGCGTGCCGGAAATCATTTTCACAATGAAAGCGCCTGAATCGATGTACCAGCAGGCTTTCCTCCAACAATTTGTTGGGGATTACGACTTGTTAGGGTTAACCGTAAATGTTGCTTTGGTGAACAATCAACTCAACCTTACCGTTCCCCGGTCAGCCAACGTATCACTTAGAACCCTACCGTGGTACGGAGTTTAATTTGAGGGGCCATCCTGGCTATAGTGTTCGTTTCACAGCGAAAGAAGTTATATTCATTCAGCCCGGCGCAGTGCTGACTGCAAAGAAAAAATAATGGTATGGAGGACAGGCGTCCCGCGCCGCATTCACACTTCCAATCCAACTGCGCGCATCAAAGCGATTGCATTACTTTTTTGTACGACTCCGGGATGCACGCGGTAATCAAATGCGATTCGGCCATCTTCAATATGGTCTTGAAAGTGAATATTCTCGGCAATAGGACCGAGCTTCTCTGCGATATTTGTTAACGCAAGATCGTGAGTCGTAAGCAAGCCCATTGCATTTCGACGCTGTAGGCCGCGAACAATCGCGTCGGCGCCTACCAGACGATCCGCGGAATTTGTTCCATGTAAGATTTCGTCCAGCAAAAAAAGTAGTGGAGGCTCTTTCTGAGCGAGATCCATAATTTGTCTCAACCTGGTAATTTCCGCATAGAAGCGCGAGCTGCCGGTTTGCAAGGAATCCAGAATGTGAATGGAAGCTCCAATCGAAAGCCGCGAAAGGCGCAATTGTTTTGCGCGGACCGGCGCGCCCGCTAAAGCGAGTATTGCATTCACTCCAATCGTACGCAGAAATGTGCTCTTTCCTGACATGTTGGAGCCACTTACTATTTTTAAGCGTCTTCCGGGATTGAGTTCAATGCTGTTTCTGACGCATTGATTCTCCGGTATTAAAGGATGGCCAAGGTCGGTTCCTTCAAAGCAGGCATCTTCCACAACATCAGGGAATGGATCTTCCGGATGTTCATAAGAGTAACAGGCGAGAGAGCTAATAGCTTCGATTTCACCGACTGACCGGATCCAGAAACGAATTTTTTTGCCGTACTTCTTGCGCCAATCTTCCAGAGCAAAGGCCAGATGCGGCTGCCACAACAGCAAAATCGCAATAGGCGCGAAAAGCTGATTCCGTTGCCAGTCCAGCAACTCCAGCAGAGTTCCCATTTTGCGGATCTGCCGGGAAGGCACAATCCCTTCGCTTCTCATTTCCTGTTGAACGTGCTGCAAGTAGCGAGATTGGAAGTTTTCTGTTTCAATCCGCTCCAGAAGCGACGAAAGCAGTTTGAGTTCCTGATGAGCTCCTTCTGCGCCCTGTGTGATTTCAATGACACGATTGCCCAGATGTCTCAAGAACATGATTTGCAAAATGGTTACAATCACGAATGGATTCCAGCCCCAACCTAATTGAGACCATCCATAGAGCGTTAAAAATGTAAACAAAACGGAAAAAGAAGTTGCGGCGCGGAGGCCTTTTGCAAAGGGAACCGGACTCTTTTCAGCCCAATGGATCAGGGTTTCCGGGCGCATGCGGTTGCGAACATCGGTCCCTTGAGACGCGAGATCTTCCCGAAAATGGAGACGGGTTCGCAAATCCTGAACGGCGGACTGCCGTTCGGGTATCTCGTTTTGTTCGGCCTTCTTCTTGAGCCAATCAGCCAGAATTTGCTCGCCGCTTTGCGTCCGCGCGGTGCAGAGCAGCTCAAAAAGCGATCCGGACCCAAACAGATCGAGGTCCTCGCTGTAAGGATGCGTGGCGTCTTGAAATTGATTTCCCTGGATTCCCTGTCCCATCCAGCGATGTTCGATCCGCGCAAGACCACGCTCATAAAAAGATGCGATTCGCAATGCCAGGTTCTTGCGATCAATGATCCGTTCATGCATCACAACGGCAATCGCAAACAGGATGGCAGGCAGTGTGATCCAAAGATAGGCTCCCCTGCTGTTAAAAATGTAGAAAAACAACAGCACAAAGATTACGAACAGTATTCCGCGCGCGGTCGAAAGTAAGGAATCGATTCGCGATAACCCGCGGATTCTCTCTTGCTGTTGTTGGAGTCTGGATGAGTATTCCTGATGGGCGCCGTTCATTTAAAGAAAAACCCTCCGGAGGTCTCCGGAGGGTTTTTGCGGAATTATAGCCTTACCAGCGCGGTTCTCTGCGCTTCTGAAAGCCACCACCGCCGCCGCCACTACGCGGTCCGCTGAAACTTCTTTTTTCCTGCGGTCTGGATTCGTTAACAACCAGATTCCGGCCGCCAAGCTCTTTGCCATTAAACATCTTAATTGCTTCTGCTGCCTGTTCTTCGGTTGCCATTTCTACGAAACCAAATCCACGGGACTGGTTTGTGAACTTATCGCGGATAATGTTGGCGGAAACCACTTCTCCTGCTTGCATGAAAAGTTGTCTCACTTCTTCAACATCTGTGTTGTAGGACAAACCGCCTACGAATAGCTTCTTTTGCATTCAAATTCTCCTTGAAAACTGAAAGGGACATCCCAACTCTCACCACACTCTCGATTCGCCCATTTCAGTAAGGACAACAGGTTAGAATCCGAAAAGCGGAGCCGATATGCGGAAGGCTTTCAGCAATTTTTATCTACAGATCTCCATAGACATCTGTAATCATATTCCACTTTGAAATAAATGCAAGACCCACGAAAGAAGTGCCAAAGCAATGAGTAATGAGTGATGAGACCGCCCGAGGTGTCCTCATTGCTCATGACTCATTACTTAAGGAAGGTGATTTGTCGATTGCGGTAATCGATCAAAAGCGTATATCCTTCGAGGAAGTCGCGGCCCAACAGAAGATCGATCTCCAAACCGAGCGCCTCGCTGGTTTCCGCGAAGTTCACGGCGAACATATTGTTGAAGTTTTTGGAGAGTTCGCCGATTCCAACCTCGACATTTTCCGCGATCAACAGGTTATTTGCTTTGCCGCCCACGCCGGTGATTTTTGCCTGGTTTCGTAACTGCATGCTCAAAGGGTAATTAATCGTTACAAAACGTTTTGCTGCGGCTGCAGAAATGAAACTTGAATCTGCCCCGGTATCGACAAGGATGTCCAGATCGCCGGAAGATTTTTTGATCCGGCCTTTGAGGATAATGAGTTTGTTTACAACAAAGAAAGGGAAGGTCAGCTGTTTCTTGAACTTCAGTTTCTTGTCCTCAAAGTATTCCAATGGGTCCATTTCATAGGGCAGCAAAACAAGGTTCTTGCCGGACTTTAGCGGCAGCAGTAAGCGATGCGACGAAAATGCTGCGCTACCGATCAAGCCGTCGATGTCAGGGAAAGGCATTGTTTCATTCTCGGTTGCCAGCGGATTTTGAATGGTGAATTTGCCGGCATGAAACAAATCAAGCACCACGCGCTTGCTCGTGCTGATTTGTTTTTTGCCAAGTCCCAGCATAACCACTTCATTTACCACCTGCGGCGTCCATTTCCTTTTTTCCAGAACGAGGCCGGAACCGGCTCCCGTATCCACAACAAGTTTCATTTTTTCTTCTGAGTTCACAACAGCGCTGATGTTCACACCGCTTGGCTCGTAGTCTGTTTCTATCTCTTGCACACCTTGATCGACCTTGATGATGTTCAACTGCATGCCTGCAGTTTTTTTCAGGAACCCAATGGAAAATTCTGCAATGTTTCGTTTTACCTGGTCTTCCGATTGCAGTTTCAGGAAACGCTCGAAATATTCAATCGTTTTCTCGGAGCTATCGGCCAGATCACCGGCAAAAAACAACAGATCAGGATTCTGAGGTTGCAGGGTTAACGCCTGTTCAATCTGTTTTCGCGCTGAAGCAATGTCCGCATTCCAGTAGGAATAAGTGGCTTTCGCCCAGAGCGAGATCCAATCATCGGCGAATTGTTTCTGCGCATTCTCGAATTCACCGATGCACAAATGTGCAAACGCTTGAATCGATGCATTGGAAGGACGAAGGCAGCCGGGAATTTCTGCCTGTAGATGAATTCTGCTGTCCCAGATCTGGCGTGCGACCTCATCTGAAATCGCGCTGTCTAAAAGAGCGTGAGCTTTTTCGTATTCACCTTTGTAGTAAAGACTCATGAATTCCTGCCGGACTTCTTGAGCACCGGCGAACCCAAGCAAACAGAACAACCCGATGAAAAGCGGAATGATTTTCATGTTATTAGTATTCATTGTACCGCTTCGGATGAAAAAAATTGGATTTCTTCTTCTTATTTTGTTCCTTCTGAAAGTTCCTGCGCACGCTTATGAGTTCGGATTAAACTTTCATGGCTTTTCCTATCATCCGGACCGCACGAATTCTGAAGGCGAACGCTTCCATGAATGGAATCCCGGGATTGGTGCGCGTTTGATCCTTTCAGAATCGAGGAGGCACGTCTGGCTTGCCGAAGGAGGGATTTATAGCAATTCGACCGGACATGCATCCAAGTATGCGGGTGGTGGCTATAGATTCAGATTGCCTGCAGGGTTCGAAGCAGGTCCTACTCTCGTTCTCTATCAAAGCCCGGATCAAAATTCGGGCAAGACCTTCCTCGCGCCGTTGCTGGTTTTCTCTTTCCGCTACAAAAGAACGCTGTTTCACGTCGTTCCTGCGCCCAGGTACAAAAACGTGAATCGCAATGCTGTTGTCGGCTTTTATGCGACCGTAAATCTGTGGAAATCGAATCGTTAGACTCGTAGAATCTAAGTGGTGGAACAATATGCAAAAAGAAAGAACTCTGTTGATTTTTGGTGTTGCAATAGGTGTGATTCTTGGTCTGGTGTTTGGTGGCGTAGTTTTACGCCAATGGAAGATAACAGATAAGGGAGGCTTGTCAGATTTCAAATCACGTTCTTCAGCTCTTGCCGATGAAACAAATCTGCTGCCTGATGAAAAGAATACTGTTCAGGTTTTCGAAAAAGTTGCTCCTTCGGTTGTATTTATCACGAGCCTGGCAAGGCAACGGGATTTCTTTTCCCTGGACGTAATGGAAATCCCGCAGGGTTCAGGAAGTGGTTTCGTCTGGGATTCAAAAGGTAACGTGGTAACAAATTATCACGTGATCGCCAACGCTGATTCATTGTCCGTGACTCTCAGTGATGGTTCCTCTTTTCCCGCTAAAGTGGTCGGTTCGGAGCCAAACAAGGATATAGCTGTTTTGCGTATCGAGGCGCCGGAATCAAAGCTCAAAGCGGTGCCGGTCGGATCTTCTGACAAGTTAATCGTCGGTCAAAAGGTTCTGGCGATCGGAAATCCGTTCGGCCTGGATCAAACGTTGACGGTTGGTATCGTAAGCGCGCTGGGCCGTCAGATAAGGTCAACTACACAACGCACCATCAGCGATGTAATTCAAACGGATGCGGCGATTAATCCCGGTAACTCGGGTGGCCCACTGCTTGATTCACAAGGCCGTCTGATCGGCGTAAACACCGCCATTGTCAGCCCCAGTGGAGCTTATGCCGGAATTGGATTTGCAGTGCCGGTAAACACTGTCAAGAGCATCGTTCCGCAGCTGATTGAACATGGAAAAGTGGTTCGGCCAGGTTTGGGCGTCTCGATTATTTCAGATAGCGTTGCTCAGCGTCTGAATATTGAAGGCGTCATCATCGGAGAAGTGCCGGATGGGAGCGAAGCGGAACGCGCCGGACTTCAGGGCATCAAACGGAATTTGAGAGGCGAGGTTGAGCTTGGTGATGTGATCATTGGAATCGACGATAAAGAAGTGGAAAACATCGATGATCTGGGAAACGCGCTGGAAAAACACAAAGTGGGGGAGACTGTTACTGTGAAATTTCTGCGCGATGGCAAAGAAAAAACCGTAAAAGTCCGCCTGCAAGAAATCAGCTAACTGAAACCGCCAAGACGCCAAGATAAGTTAGTTTTTTCCTGCTTGGCGCCCTTGGCGCCTTGGCGGTTTAAATCTTTATCCACATTTTTTCGTAGGGGACAAAAGGCGGAGAAAATGTAATGGCGAAGCCCTCGACTTCCTTTCGCGCGAAACGATAACCCTGTTCGTGAAATAAAGGAAGCAGGACAGCGTTATCTGCTACGATCCTTTCAATATTCCGGTAGATTCTGTTTCGTTCAGCGTGGTCCGTGACCATTCGCCCTTGTTCAAAAAGCACATCCATTTCGGAAATTTTACAAAAAGCATTGTAAGGTCCTTTCTGTGAATGAAAAGCATGAATGAAATTGTCGGAATCCGGATAGTCGGGAATCCAGCGGGTCAAATCAAAAGCCCTCCACGCGGGACGGGGATGCAGCGATTCTGATTTCGTATCCGCAACCCGCAGGTGGATTCCTTGATTGTGGAACGCCTTAAACAGCTCCATGGCAAAATCAGCGTAACGTCCCGTATAAATGGAATGAATCATACCGGTCAATTCAATTTCACTACCGGTTCCCTTTGGTTTCTTGTATTTTGGCTTGGCCGGTTCATAACCCAGCAATCCGGGTGGAAATAATCCGTGCGCAGGCAACGCCAACCGCCCCAGTAAACGTCGCACAATTTCTGCAACGTTTACTGCGCCCAGTATCCGTTGCCTTATGCTTTTATCCTGAAGGTCTTCATGATGAATATTCAGAATCATGAAGTAGGTGGAAAGACGAGGCCATTCTTTATAAGAAAAGTTTTTCTCAGAATCTCGCCGCAATCTCTCGACATCCTGAGGAAACAAATCACTGGCAAGTGAAAAGCGGCCGGACTCGAAGCCTTCCAGGATTTCCGCAGGAGGCAAGCCGAATGTAAAAGTCAGTCCATTTGATTTTGGAAATCCTTCTCTCCAGTAATGAGGATTCGCTTCCAGTTCGAGTCTATGTCCGGGATCGAAACGGATGATTCGATAGGGTCCGGTGCCAACGCAGCCTTCTGTCCAGGTTCCCTTAAAGCGGCTCTGTCCCTCAGGCACAATTGCCGCGGGAACATCGGTAAGCAATGCAGGGAAAAGGGAAAGTGGTTGGTTCAGATCGATGATGAACTCCAGATCATTTAGAATCCGGAATCCTTTGAGTGCTTTTGATTGACCGCTGATTAACTCTTGGGCGCCTTGAACCGGCAATAGAAGCGACTGTTTTTCACTTCTCGTATTCAGCAACAATCTCTCAAAGGAATAGCGCACATCTCTCGCATTGAGCCGCTTCCCATCATGGAACCGCACATGCTCACGCAATCGAAAATAAAAACTTTTGGATTCTTCTTTTATTTGAAACTCCGAAGCGAGCCACGGCGTGATGCCTGCGCCTTCCGTATACCTGGTGAGTGTTTCATAGATCGGTGGAATCACTTCCCAACCCTGTTCGAAATTGCTTGAAGATGGATCGAGATCCCAGATCTCACCTGCGAGTGGCACATGAATCGTTCCGCCCCCTTCCACTTTAAGCGTCGGCGCAGAGGAATATTCCCTTTTCATCAACGATTCATAATTCACGTAGGGCCTTTTTCCGCGTAATGCGATTCCCCGAACCTTTGGACTTGCGACGCGATAATCAATATCGTGAAACAGGGGGAGGAGATATCCACTGGAAATGATATGGTTTTCGAATTTTCTATAAAGCTTTTCGCGTGATGTGACGGAGCTTTCTTTGCGAGCCTCTTCCAGCCAGCCATCAGTTTCGCCGGAACCATAAAACTTGCGATATGTTCCGGAGCGCGAGTGAAAAAGGTTGTACGAAAAATCATCCGGATCGTTATAGTCTGCATTCCAGCGGGTGAACAACAGATCGATTCCTTTGTTATCCACAAGTTTTTCAAGATAGACATCCTGAGTAGTAGTATCCAGAGAGACCTGTATTCCAAGCTCAGCCCAGATTTTCAAAAGGGCCGTTAGCACAGTCGTGTAATGATCTTGAATTGCAGGAAGAACGGCTGCGTGAAGCCTGATGGGGGACTTGAGGTCAGACATTTTCAGAAGATCCACAGCCTGTTCCTGATCGATCATCTGCCGTCTTCTTGCAGGATCGTAACCGAGCATTCCGGGAGGCAGAAGTCCCACAGCCGGCCTCGCAAAACGTCCCAGCGTCTGTCTCACTAGATCATGAGTGCGCACCGTTCCAAACATCGCAACACGAAGAGGCGCCATTTGACACAGGAAACTATTCTGGTTGAAAAGAACGAAATAAGTATTTTTTTTAGGGGCTTCCACAAGACTTGTTTGAAGATGTCTGTCCCGAAGAATTTCTTCGAGATCCTGTGGCGCCAGATCCTGCGCGAGATCATATTTTCCGGAGCGTAAACCGGAAAGGACATCCGCAGACCGGATTCCCATGTGGAATTCAATGGAGTCGATGTGGGCGGAAGAGGATCGCCAGTAGACAGGATTTTTTCGCAAAGTTGCCGATGTGCCTGAAAAATCCAGTAGAATGAAAGGCCCTGTGCCGATCCATTTGTTTCCCTCTTTTAAAACAATTGCCGTGATGACGTCCGTTAGCAGTGTCGGGTAAATAGGCAAAGCCTCTTTTAAATGAATCCGGAACGAATGATCTGAAAGAACTTCGACTTCACGGATGGCCGCAAAAGCGGGAATATTCGAACTTTTTTCCATTCCGTGCTGCAGCGAGTCCCGTACGTGAACGGCTGTTAAGTTTTCGCCGTTTGAAAAACAAATTCCTTTGCTTAGCTCGAAAAGAAAATTCTTGCCGCCGTTTTGCACTTCCCAGCGTTCGCAGAGACCGGGAATCACATTGCCCTGAGCGTCCGTAGTCAATAAAGTTTCGAATACATTAGCAGCGATTTCTCCTTCTTCATCCATCGTGATTTCCACAGGATCGACCGCCTTTACGGCGTGTGGAACGGCCACTACGAGGTCGCCTCCCTCAATCGCTGTGGAATCTGTGGGACCCGGCGGCGGTTTGAGGCTTTCGTGAATTTCCCAGTATTGGCTCGCTTTTTCGGATTGGCCGCGCATGTTGTAAAGAGTGGTTGCAAGCATCAAAAACTCAATCAGGGAAACCCGGTCATCCACATTTCTCGCGGCTTCCAGACCTTTCTCAATCCAGTCGACAGCTTCCTCTATCTTCCGGAATTCCCAGGATGTTTGTGCTGCGCCGAGCATGGCGCGGACTGCCTGATCCGGCTGTTCCGCGCGCTGGTAAATTTTGATCGCTTCCTCATATTCGTGAATTGCTTCTTCCATTTTTCCTGACATCCGGTACGCCTGCCCCAGCATTTCATGAGCCTTTCCGGCCTGAGGACCTTCCCCGAAATCCAAAACAACTTTTAATGCACGAACAGCATCTTCGGCGGCAAAAGTTTGCAATGATTTTTGGGCGAGCTTCAGACCGTAGTGGATCACTTTTTCCGGCTCATCGGCGCGCGAATAATGATGAAGTAATTGAGGAAAGAACCGCTCGATTACTGTGGCGTTGCGCCGTTCCAGTTCTTCGGCGTACAGAAAATGTAAGTTTTTGCGTTTTCTACGTGGCAATGCGGAGTATAAGACGTCACATACTACTCCACTGGCAAACCGGATCCGTCCGGAGCGCCCTGATTCGCGGTCTTCCTCCAAAAAAGAATCTGCAATCAAATGGTCAATGGATTCTTCCAGATCGATTTCGAAATCGAGCAGATAGCTGAGATCGCGAATTTCAAAAGATTTCCCCAGAATGGATGCGGCAGAAAGGACTCCTCGAAGTTCATCGGATAATCTGCGAATTCTCCGTTCCACAGTTTGCTGAACGGTTTCGGGAAGGAATCCGGCGGATAGATCCATCGGACTCGTGATCTGGTAGCGCCCCTGATCATCTTTTGCAATTGCATGTGAATCGATCAGCGAACGGACGATTTCCTGGATAAAAAAAGGATTGCCTTCCGTTGCTTCGTAAAGTCTTTTCAGAATTTCTTCCTCAAAAGAACTGCCTGCCATCGCCTCTACGAATTTTTTGTGCTCCAGGAGAGTGAAAGGAGGCAAAACCAGGCTTGAAAAGCGACGGTCTCCCGCGAACTTTTCGTTCAGGCGGGACACCGGATGATTCCTGTTTACTTCACCGGTGCGGTAAGTTCCCAGAACCAGAACGGGATGTGACGCAAGCCTGCGAACGACGTATTCAAGCGCTTCATTCGAAAGATCCGTGTTGTGCAGATCTTCCAGAACAAGCAAAATTGGTTTTTGTTCACTGATGCGCAACAATGCAACAGCCAGCAGGTCGAAAACATAAGTCCGGTCCGTGATTCTTTTGGGCTCTACGGCGGCACTGTTCAGGAATTCAATTTCCGAGAGCTCAGGAAACAACGAGACCAGGTCCGGCGCCAGATCGGAAAAATCCAGCAAACGAATTTGATCTTCCTGTTTTACGATCGATCGAAAATACTCCTGAAAAATCTCCCTGAAACCCTGATAGGGAATGCTCCGGTCTTCTTCGAAGAAACGTCCGTGAAACGTTCGAATTTTTCGTACCCGCGCAAGATTTTCAAGCTCCAGAACAAGCCGGCTTTTTCCTATGCCGTTTTCTCCGCCGATCAGTACAAACTGGCATTCTCCGGAAATCGCAGAGTTTAATCGCCGTTGAATCTCCGACATTTCCTTGTCACGGCCAACGAAAGCTGAAACGACCGGGTAATGATACTGGATCGTAACCAGGCGATCCGTGGTTTCCTGAACGTTCAACATTTGGGACCGGATCCGTGTGAGTTTTTCACTGACTTCCCTTGCTCTCGATGGCCTCAGGTCGCGGGATTTCTGGAGACAACTCATGATCAGACTTTCGAGCTCCATGGATACAGGAATCCCTTTTTCGGATGGCGATAAGGGATATTCATGAACGATGCGGTACAACATGCTCTGGATTTCACCACCACTAAATGGTGTTTCGCCTGCCACACACTCGTACAAAATGGTTCCCAGCGAGTAGATATCCGAACGGGAATCAGCGTCCTGGCCTTCCACTTGCTCCGGACTCAAATAGGAAACGGTCCCTGCGATCAGTCCAGCATCGGTGATGCGGCGTTCAGTCGAACGTATGGCGAGACCAAAATCCGTGATTCGAACTCTGAGGAATTCCTCATCCCGGGTGATCATGATGTTTTCAGGCTTAATGTCACGGTGGATCACTCCTTGCGAATGGCTGTAATCAAGCGCGTCCGCAATTTGGATTCCGATCTCCAGATATTCCGCGAGGCTCAACGTGCGATTTTTCAGGAAATCACGAAGATTGATTCCTTCCACAAAAGGCATCACGAAGAAAAGCGAGTTTTCATGCTCGCCAATATCATGAACTCCGACGATTGCGTTGTGGTCCAGTCGTGCGACCGTCTGCGCCTCACGCTTGAAGCGCTTTTCCATTTCGGAATTTAGAAGATTGGGAGCAAGAACTTTGATCGCAACCTGTCGATCCAGCATCGGATCCTCGGCGAGGTACACAACTCCCATACCGCCACGGCCTATTTCGCGAAGAAGTTCGTAGCGTCCCCCCAGTTTGGTCCCGATCATAGGATTATGAAATCATATATGGCACACACCGCCAAGACGCAAAATTTCAGTAGTGTCCTAATTGTGAGTTGCTGATACCCCCTCCTTATGAAGGAGGGGGCGCCGGCTGAAAGCCGGCGGTCATCAATGCCGCCAGAATGGCGGCGCTCATCTTTGCAGCAGGTAGATGAGCGCCAGCCTCCAGGCTGGCATAAATGACCGCCGGCATTCTGCCGGCGTAGTTCGTTTAGAAAATCATTCTCCTCGTAGATATAGAAGCAAATGCAGAAACTCCAGCCCCTCCTTATGAAGGAGAGGGTAAGGGGGAGGTTGGGAACATTTCATGAGGACAACCCCCTCTTTCGTCTCCCCCTTTATAAGGGGGAGAAACCAAGCAGCACAACTATAGGACACCACCAAAATCTCAGGATCTATGAATTCGAACTTGGCGTCTGGCGGTTCAACCTTATTCAGCCTGAATCAGTCCTGTGCGCACGGCATACCGAACCAAAGCTGCGATATCGTGAACCCCCAACCTTCGCATAATTTGCATTCGGTGAGATTGAACTGTCTTTTCGCTCAGCCGTAGTTTTGTGGCAATCTCTTTTGTTGTGTGTCCTTCCGCAATGAGTTGAAGAACCTCACGCTGTCTTCTGGTTAAATGCTCCGCAGATTCAGGCTCCATGGTTAACCTGCGAAGATAATCATGGACTACGTTTTTGGAAATTCTGGGACTCAGATACGTATCCCCTTTCGCTACTGAGTGAAGCGCCAGATCCAATTCCTTCGTGTCCGCATCTTTCACAATGTAACCGGAAGCGCCGGCTTTCAAAGCATGCACCACATATTCTTCGCCGGCATGAACAGAGAGGATGATCACATGGATCCGTGGAAAATCTTTTTTGATTTGTTCTGTAGCTTCCAGACCGTTTAGCTCCGGCATTGTAATATCCATCAGGACTATGTCCGGATGAAGTTCCTGTGCGAGTCGCAATGCTTCCCTGCCATCTGCAGCTTTCCTGGATCACTTCAACTCCTTGCAGAGTTTCCAGTAAGAGCCGGATGCCGGAGCGAACAATATTGTGGTCTTCAGCCAGCAGAACGCGCATACCCTTTTAAACCTACTGCCTAATCCTATTCAGTGGATCGGAAATAATGATTGTACCTAGAGAATACGAGCCTGCGGCTTTCGTTGAACCCCCAAACTCGGCGTAAATGTGTTCCTCCCCCTTCTCGCCTCATGACAAGAATAGAACGCAAATTCCTGGGACGCAATAGTTTTTGTGGATTTACTGTCTTTTTCCTCGAAATCTCAGGCTTTTGCCCGATTGTCGGGTCACGCGGCCTGGAATCATTGTTAGTGTTGGGAGGTTAAAAATGAAAACAAAACACAGTTCGATGGGATTCGGCGACAGATTAGGGCTGATCCTCTTTCTGATCGCTATTTTGGGCTTCCGTATGGCAGATCTTGTTTACGCGGATGCGGGTTGTTGTCTGGCTTCAGCGTCAGCGTCGGGAATAAAGGCAAAAACTCCAGTACTGAGCGAGTCTATCGGAAGTTCGTCGATCGGATGTAAAGGGGGCAACAAGACCAATACCTTTGCCACGGTCGACATTCCTGGGATATTGCAAGCCATTGCTGTACAGACCTCGGCAACCGGTACTACAACGCAAACGAGCTCTAATTCGAGGGTAGATAACCTGACTGTGATTGCCGGTGCTAATATCATCAAAGTCACACAGATTGCTTCAAACGCTCAGGCTTCCTGTAATGGGAATGCTACGGCCAGCTCCTTTATACAGAACCTAACCATCAACGGCAAGCCGGTCAATATCACAGGTGAACCGAATCAGGAAATCTCGATCATCGGGGGGAAGATCACAATCAACGCTCAGAAACTTAAGAGTTCGGGGTGCGTGAAGAATATCAGTGTTACCGGCTCTCAAAATTTCAGTTCTGAGTATCGCCGATATTAGGCTGTCCACTTCGCAGGCTGGAGTGGCATGTGTAACATTCACTTGCAATTGACCTGTTCACGATCCGGTAGCGGCGAGCCTCCGTCGCTACCACTTTCTATTTTGCGGCGATTGCGTACAGCGCTTTGTAGGTTCGAAGATAGAGTATTCCGTTCGAAATAACGGGTGACGCTGCAATCGGTTCGGCCAAATTGTTTTGTGCCAGAAGCTCAAACTGCCGGCCCCGCTTTTACAACGCTAACCGTGCCTTCACGCGAAGTGACGTAAATTTTTCCATCGCCATAAACAGGCGATGCGCGGTGACGGCTCTGGTGCGTATGCTCAAGATAAAGTTTTCGGCCGGTCTGTGCGTCCAATACCGACAAATCGCCATTCTCGCGGCAAAGATAGACCAGGCCGCCATGAATCAAAGGTGAAGGAACGTCCGGTGTGCCTGCCAACATTTTCCAGTGATAGTTTTGTCTGCTTTCAGTTATGTTTCCTTTTCCATCCGGCTTTAAACCTAAAACTGGACCATTCTTAGCGCTGGGAACAACGATCAGGCCGGGGATAGCTACAGGTGACGCTACAAGACGCAAGGAAGGATTGTAACGATCACCCGGATTCAATCCCCCGCATCGCCAGATCTCACCCCCATCGTTCAAACGATGCGCTGTGATGTAGTCTGCCCCATGGATGAGCAAGAATTCGTCTTTACCATCGCGATACAGAAAAGGGGATGCGTAAGAATGTTTGCATTCGTCGCGAGCATCGCTGGATCGTTGTTGTTTCCAAATCTCTTTTCCTGTCGCTTTATCCAGCGCAAGCACGAGCGATGCGTCTGTATGGATCAATTGAAGGTAGAGCCGGTTGCCATCCAAAAGCGGGGAAGAAGACATCACGAAATACAAATTGAATTTTCCGTATCTTTGCTGGAGATTGGTTTTCCAGATTTGTTTGCCATCAAAGTCGAAGCAGACAAGATCTCCTGATCCAAAAAAGGCCCATACATGTTGTCCATCTGTAGTCGGAGAGGGGGCGGCCAGGTTGGCTTCGTCTCCTCTTGCGGTGTTTGAGCCGGTCCCGGCGGTACGTTGCCATAAAATTTTTCCCGCTTTGCTGATGCAAAGTAAAACGAGTTCGTTGCCCGATGCTGAGGTAACAAATATCCGGTCTCCCCAGATAACTGGTGTCGCAGCCGCCTCTCCGGGAAGCGGTAGGCGCCATACAACATTCTCGGTTTGACTCCACTTCACAGGAAGCTTCGTTTCACCGCTCGTTCCATCTCTCCGCGGGCCCCGCCAGTGCGGCCAATTCTCGGCAGAAAGCACGGATGCGAATAAGAGAAAAACGAACAGATAAATTCTTTTGGTCATTTTGGATTCGATTTTAAGATAAGCCCGGCAACGTTTTTTCCCAATCCGAGACTGTTGCTGATGGTGCGGTCGTCTGGATGAAGCTGAGAAGAATCGGTTAAGTACAAACCATGCAGTGGTGTTTGCATGTCCGGTATATCTTTTGTGAAACCGACCTCGCAGATCGGCTGTGCATACTTTTCCCGAAACACGAAAGCCTCCTTTACAAAGTTTTCCGTAAATTCCGGATTAATGATCTTTAAATATCCCACATACTCGCTGATGATTTGATCGTTTGGTGTGGAAAATTTCTCCACAGTGGAAGGAAGATATTGGGGAAGATACATGATGCTGTCCCCACCAAGATGAGATAGTGGATTCAAATTCGTATATTCGATTACGCCGGCAAGCTCAATTCGCGGATCGCTTATGTTGGTCCAGAAGAATTTCGAGAAACTTCGTGTTGTGCGCAAAAACACGCACATAACGCCAATCGATTCAATGTTTCTGAGCTTGCTCCAATACTCCCCTTGCAGCGTTTCGGGAATGAGTCTCAGGAAAGCGGGAAGCGGAACTGTAGAAACAACTGCATCATAAAATTGTTCTTTGCCATTGACAACGATCCCGCTCGCGCTTTTCTCATTCAGGATTAAACGGTCTACGGACGCTTTGAGCGTGATCGTGCCGCCGAGACTTTTAATTTTTTCTCCCAGCGCGTCCATGATCGTCTGGCTTCCTCCTTCAACGTAACCAACTTTTTCGCGCTGGCGAATTTTTGTGCGGGACCGGCCAAGCCGGTGAATCCGCGCCCACATCCAGGAAGCCGACAGTTTTTCCTTGTATTTCCCGAATTTCAAGCGCACCATCGGTTCATGAAGCGAACGATAGACGTTCTTACCAAACGTGTTTTCCAGCCAATCGTCCACAGGAATCTGCTCAATCTTCTTCCAATCCTCCCAAGGCGCGGATTTGATTTTCATGATGTTTCGCGCAAATCGAATGCGGTCCTTCCATGTGAAGGCTGGAAATCGCAGAAGATCCAGCGGACGTCCAAAAGAGTAGAGTCGTCCCTTGTAGAACTGTCCCATCTCAGTCAAACCCCAGCGCAAACGGTGACTCAGACCCAGCTCACGCAGCGTATCTAAATAGGTATGGTCGTTGAGGCAGATGAAATGGTAAAACTTCTCCACGTAGCCGCCTTCCAGCATGAAGGAGCCGGCAAGACCTCCGAGCGTTGAATCGCGTTCGATCACTTCGACCTGAATTCCCGCTTTGGAAAGTTCGAAACCGGCGGATAACCCCGCAGCCCCCCCTCCAATGATTGCGACTTTCATGCGTCACAGAATAGCACAGGAG
>JAKEFK010000292.1 GCA_022616075.1 bacterium | reverse complement strand
TTAAAGAAAGCGTAGTGGCAGAGCATTTGTCTTTGCCTTTGAATGAACTTGTTTCGCCACAAATGCTTGCAACATCACGAACTTTCTTCCCGCAAGCAATGCTCTGCTTTTCTCGCGATACTCCAGAGCATTTTGTGCGGATAGTGATTTCAATGAAAGGCTAAAGCTTAGCGATTTGGCATGTTCATACATGCCGGAAGGAAAATGCTCTGCCACTACGATATAATGATGGCCAGGCAATAAAACACCGCATGGCATTAGAAGGGACGCTAGAAGATTTTAGTCTGGCCGATATCTTTCAGTTGATTGGGATCCAGAGGAAAACAGGGATCTTAACACTGAAAAACTCTCAAGAAACCGTCAGTGTAACTTTCCATCACGGCATGGTGGTCGGAGCTGATTCGGTCCCCAAGAAGCTGGAAGACCGAATCGGAAAAGTGCTCGTGAAAACGGGCCTCATTACTCAGGACGGGCTCACGGAAGCCCTCGAACTCCAGCAGAAAACCCTTCAAAAGATCGGCTTTATTCTTGTCGACCGGAATTACATTTCAAGGGACCAGCTCAAAGAAGCCTTGCAAATTCAAGTCACTCAAATGATCTACCGGTTATTCCGTTGGACAACCGGCGAATACTATTTTGACCAGAAAGCCAAAGTGGATCCCGAGGCGGCTGAAAGCATTCCACCGGTTAGCGCAGAAAGCATCCTGATGGAAGGGATTCATATGATCGATGAATGGCCGGTAATCGAAAAGAAAATTTCAAATACGAATCTGATATTCAGGCCGATGATTTCGGCTCAAGACCTGGAATTGGACGATCAGGATGGTGGGGATCGTTCTGATACCGATAGGATCCGTTTGAGCCGGGAAGAGTACTCCGTTTATTTGCTCGTAAACGGCATGAGCACGGTAGCAGAAGTTGTAGAAGGTAGTAAGCTGGGTGAATTTCATACCTGCAAAGCGCTTTATGATTTGCTCGAAAGAAGAATTATCGAACCGGCGGCAGCAACTCCGCGAATAAACCTTCAGCCTACGATTTCCATCAGGGCTCAAAAAGAAGGGATTGATTTTGCTCGTTTTGCTTTTCCCATTCTGGCTGCAGTTATTCTGGGCGCTGTGGTTCTTGGTATCCGAGATCCGCTGAAAGTGCCGCTCAGTTCCTTTTTCGACGCGAAGGATGAAGCGGATCTGAAAGCCCGTCTAAACGACACTCGTTTGAATCAACTGGATTCCAGCATCATGATGTATTTCTACGTGCATGGAAGTCTCCCCGCAAAACTGGATGAGCTGGTCGAAAACAATTACTTGAGGGAAGAAGACATTCTCGATCCGTGGTCGCGTCCCTATATGTATGATGTAAGCGAAGACACCTATATATTGGCCGGCTCCAATGCTGGAGGAGAAGTCGTAAAAAGGTCGCAGATTCGAAGGACGGTAGGCAGAATGGAAGAAGTTCCGCCACCTCCTCCAAAAAAGAAACCGGAAGCTACCATTCGCTTCGAGAACTAAAGTTATTGCAGATTGCATATTTCAAAAAAAATTCAGTCTGCGAATAGCTTTTTTGCAATTTTCAATATGCAATTTGCAATATGAAAGTCACTTTTATGGGAAGTGGGACGTCTCTTGGCGTTCCGACGATTGCCTGTACTTGCGCAGTATGCACGTCTGATGATCCAAAGAACAAGAGAACGAGGCCTTCGTTACTTGTTAGTATCGATAACAAAAATTTTCTGATCGATACCGCGACGGATTTCAGGCAGCAAGCGATCCGCGAAAATCTTAAGAGGGTGGATGCAGTTTTGTACACTCATTCGCACGCCGATCACATCCTGGGTCTGGATGACCTGCGTCCCTTCAATTTTTTCCAGCGCATTCACATTCCCTGTTTCGGTAATGAACCGACCATGAAGTATATTTGCAACATGTTTCAATATGTCTTTACGGATCCCCAGCCTGGAGGAAGCATTCCACGAATTGAGCCGCGCGTGATCTCGGGAACATTTGATTTTTTGAACATTCCCATTCGGCCGTTGCCTGTTCTTCATGGAAAATTGCCGGTCAATGGTTATCGAATCGGCGGACTTAGCTATATCACTGATTGCAGCGAAATTCCTGACGATACCTACCGTTTACTGGAAGGAACGTCCGTATTGATTCTGGGAGTGCTTCGCCGTGAACCGCATCCCACTCATTTGAATGTCGACAAAGCTCTCGAAATCATTCGCCGGGTCCAGCCTGAACGCGCCTTTTTCACACATCTCAGTCACGATTTTGATCACGACCGCGCGAATGCAGAGTTGCCAGATTCCGTTCGTCTGTCTTATGACGGCTTGAGCCTGGAAATGGAAGAAGCATGGTAGTTCATGGCGGATTCGAGAACTGGAAGTCGATCGGCAAAACCGCCGTCTCCCTGGGAAACTATGACGGTGTGCACGTTGGCCATCGAGTTATTTTGGAAAAGACAATCGACCTGGCAAGGAATTCACACATACCTGGCGTCGCCGTAACCTTTGATCCGGTGCCAAAAAAGATTCTTCAGCCTCAGACGGCCCCTCCTTTGATTCAAACTTTGCAGCAGAGACTTAATAAGCTGGAATCACTCGGCCTTGAACACACAATCGTCGTTCCCTTCAGCTCGAAGTTTGCGAAGAAAAGTCCGGAAGAGTTCGTTCAAGAGTTTTTGATTGATAAATTAAGGGTTCAATATTTCGTGGTTGGAGAGAATTTTTCATTCGGTCACCAGAAGCGAGGAGATCTGTCGCTGCTTAGAAAGATGGGGGAGGCGAACGATTTCCATGTGATGGGGATTCCAGAAGTGCATAGGAATGGAATTCGAATCTCCTCTTCTCAAATCCGCGAGTTTATTCAACAGGGCCGGATGGAGGAGGCCACCGATTTTCTCGGTGATCCTTTCGCGCTGGTAGGGACGATCGTGGAAGGGGAGCATCTTGGCGGTAAAATCGGCATTCCCACCGCGAACCTGGATTTTGAAAATGAAATTGTTCCGGCTAAAGGGGTGTATGTATGCCGTGCCGGTATTGAAAGCCAGAGCCTCTGTGCGGTAACAAATGTCGGAGTCAGGCCTACCTTCCAGGGCAAGAAACTCACAGTGGAAGCACATTTGTTGGATTTCTCAGGAGATTTGTACGGATCAAGAATGGAATTGCACTTCTTTCATAAACTACGAGATGAAATGCGTTTTGCCGGTGTGGAGGAGCTGAAAGCTCAAATCCAACTGGATATTCAAAATGCGCAATCATACCGGGGAAATACATGCGGTGCTAGCACGTTGCCCGCAAAAACAATCTAATCGAACTCGAGGGGCGGCAATGCCCACACTACAAAACCTATGGAAATCTGGGTCGTTATCGCTATCCTGACAGGCTGCATGATCCTTTTTATAAAGGATGTTCTTGCCGCTGAGCTAGTCGCATTACTGGCCGTGCTTGCTCTGATCTTGGGCCGGATCCTCACAACTCAGGAGGCATTTCTCGGTTTTGGGGACCCGGCGCTGATTACGATCGGATGCGTCTTTGTGTTGTCCGCGGGGCTTGTCCGCACAGGAGTGGTGAATTTCGTAGGCCGCAAAATCGAAACGCTCGCCGGAAAGAATTACATATTTCTTTTGGCGCTTTCGATGCTTGTCGTCATTATCATTTCCGCATTCATTAATAACGTCGCGGCCACTGCAGTTATGCTTCCAGTGGCGCTGGGAATCGCCAACCGTTCACAAATCCATCCTGGAAAGTTTTTGATGCCGATTGCTTTCGGTTCAATGTTAGGAGGAACCTGCACCGCCATAGGAACCTCTACCAATGTGGTGATGAGCGCGTATTTAGTCCGCAATGAAATGAATCCTTTTGGTTTTTTTGAATTTGCGCCGATCGGTTTGATTATCGCCGCAGTTGGTATTCTCTACATGATCACGATTGGCCACAGGGTCTTGCCTTCGCGTGGCGATGGCTCTCTGCCCGAAACTTATCAATTGCGTGAATACATCACCGAAGTCGTGGTCCTTAGCAATTCTCCGTTAATCGGTAAGACAATTCTGGAAAGCCGCTTTTCAGAAAAGTTGGACTTGAACATTGTCAGTCTTATTCGAAACGATAAGCGCCAATTTATTTTGCCCCCTCAACTCACGTTTCAGCAAGGAGACCTTCTGATCGTGGAAGGTAGCATCAGCAATATCTTAAAAGTAAAAGATACCTACGGGATCGAGATCAAGCCGGATTTCAAATTAACGTCACGTGAACTGGAACATGAGGGGATTCAGCTGGCAGAGATTCTTTTAAGTCCTACTTCGGAATTAATTGGACGTTCTCTGAAAGAAGCTCAATTCCGGCAGAAATACAATCTCATCGTTCTTGCGATTCATCGTGGTGGATATCCGATTCGTGAGCAGATTTCGGAAATACCACTGCAATTGGGAGATATCCTGCTGGTTCAAGGCCGCAAAGAAGATATAGATGAGCTCAGGCTTTACCGCGATATTCTGGTGTTGCAGGATCTGCCTGTATCTCCATTTCGCAAGCGCAAGGCACGAATTGCTATTCTTATTTTTCTCGGGGTCATTATCGCCAGCGCAATCCAAAGCGTACCGATCGTGGTCGCTGTACTGATCGGAGCGTTACTAATGGTGCTGAGCGGATGTTTGTCTGTTGGAGATGCTTATCACTCGATTCACTGGCCGGCGATTGTTTTAATCGGTGGCATGACCGCTCTCGGATTGGCTATGCAAAAAACCGGTTTGGCAACGCAGTTAGGGTCTTTCCTTGTTTACTGGATCGGCGGTCTGGGACCGACCGCATTACTCGCCTGCTTCTTTCTGCTTACCGTTTTGCTTACGCAACCCATGTCCAATGCAGCGGCTTCCCTTTTAGTGGCGCCTATCGCGCTTTCTGCTGCAACGAATTTGCACCTCAATCCCAGAACATTCATCATGACCGTAGCCCTTGCGGCTTCCGCATCATTCGTTACTCCCTTGGAGCCGGCTTGCGCGCTCGTGTATAGTCCCGGTAAATACAAATTTGTAGATTTCCCAAAATGCGGGGTGGTCTTGACACTCCTGGTGATGGCAGCCGTACTATTGGCAGTACCGGTGTTCTGGCCGCTCCACTAGCTGTACCAGTTTTATTGAGCTTTTTTCCACAAAGATTCCCAGTATGCCTTGGCTTTGTCCACTTCCATTGGTCTTTTTATTATGACGGGCTGGACAAACTCAAAGAATGGGCAGAAATTTGCTTTTTGCTTGTCTGGAACCCAATCAGCCGCAGGCTCGGAACATTTATTGGGTGAAAACTCGTCATAGTATTGACAGTTCTGACAGCAATGGATTGCTGAGGAACAATATGGACAAAGCGAAGGAAAAGCGGAATTCGCGGAAATCTCGCGATGACACCTGTAGCACAATAACATCTTTGACCCCTGCCGGTATTATACCTGAACACTTTTGCGAAGCAACGAGGTCCGTAATACTATTCCTGTACTGCTATAATGGAACTCAAAAGGTGAATCATGCCTGAGCTGAAAATAGATGTCCGTTCTCTAGGGAACGTAGCTGTGGTAGAACCTGTCGGCTTCATCAATGCTCACACTGCCAGAGATTTTGAATCAGTTATACAAAACCTGATTGAACAGAATCAACATAACATCGTGATCAACTGCAGGGATCTTTCTTACATCGCCAGCGCAGGACTCGGAGCCATCATGGGCTTTATCGATCAAATTCGGGAAAACGAAGGCGATATTCGCATGTGCAGCATGAATGAAACGGTTTTCAACATTTTTGATGTTTTGGGTTTTACCCATCTGTATTCCATTTTCGATACAGAAGACAAAGCAATTCAGAGTTTTGAGGCAAAACATTGAATTCCGAACCCATAACCAAAAACCGCGTAGAAGAGACAGTGGAAATCCACCTTCCCAGTATGACAAAGCATCTGAATGCGATCCGGATGCTTTGTTGTACTCTGGCCGAGTCTATGGGGTTTGGAAAAAGAGATTCGGAAACTGCAGCGCTTGCTGTGGAAGAGGCGCTTACGAATGTGATTGAACATTCTTATCACGGCCAGGAAGGGAAGAAGATGCGGGTCATTTTTGAGATGGAAGGAGACAAGTTCACCGTCCGCATTCTTCATACGGGGGACCAGATCGATAGTTCGCAGTTTGTTTTGGTGGATGAGCTGGCTCACTTCTACAAGCAAAAAAAGAGGGGCGGTCTTGGAGTCTTGATCATGAAGAAATGCATGGACGAAGTGACCTATAAAAGCGGTCCTGACCAGAATGAATGCTGCATGATCAAATACCTGAAAAAGTAATCCTTTAACGCAGAGACGCAGGGACGCAGAGATACGAGAATTGTTTTTTGCTCTGCGGCTCCGCGTCTCTGCGTTAAAAAATGGATTACCGGAAGATTATTGACTCGTATAAGGCGGGTCATTTCAGCAAGGAAGATATTCAGCAGCATCTATCCGACCTGATGCTGTTCATGGATTTTTCCGGCAGCCTGAATCACACAAGCGCTGTGGAAGAGATCGCAAATCTATTGTTATTGACGCTGATGGGTTATACGCGCTCCCGACGTGCGGCATTTTTTCTTTTCAGCGGCTCGACTCTAAAACTGATCGACTTCAAAGGAGCAAGAATTTCTTCAAAAGAATTTGATTGTGCGTGGAATCCGCCCTTCTCGCCTTGCCATGTCCTTGCAGAAAAGGAAGAGAATCCGTGGATGAAAGCTTTTGAAGAAGCGGGATTGCAACTTATACTTCCCATCACTCAGGATGATCGTCTGCTTGCTGTGGTCGCGCTCGGAGACAAATCCGCAATTCAGGGCCACTCCCTGCAGGTGGCGATGGCCTTATCTCAAATGTGCGCCGGCGCACTGGAAAATGCGCAAGCTCGACAAGCTCTCCAGATGGTTAATCGTGAATTGACACTCAAAGTCTATCAGTTGAAATCACTTTTCGAGTTGAGCAAAGATTTTAATGCCCTATGGGACTCGGAAGGCATTTTTCGCATCCTGGGCAGTTCCTTGATCGGACAGCTCATGATTTCTCGTTGCGCGGTGATGACGGTTCAGAACGATTCCCTTGAGATGAAGTTTCTGCGGGGCTTCCGGTGGCATGATCAGGATCTCGATTTTATTTCAAAGCTTCCCGTGGATTCTCTCTTTTCAGGAAAGCCGGAGCCGCTTCTGACCGAATGTGTCAAATCATCGGACTTTCGACAGTTTCTGGAAATACAAAAGCTACATCTGCTCTTTCCGATGGTTTTAAATGATGAAATCCGTGGCCTTATTTTTCTGGGAGAAAAAAAGAATCGCAGGCCTTTTGGCCAGGAGGACTACGATCTGATTACAACGCTTGGCAATCTTGCGCTGGTCGCAGATGAAAATGCCCGGATGCAGCAGGAAATGATTGAGAAGCAGCGAATGGAAAAGGAACTGGCAATAGCAAGAGAAATCCAGGTTGGCTTGTTGCCTCAAGCCATTCCAAAAATCAGGGGATATGAAATCACATCCGTTTTCGAGCCTTGCTATACGGTGGGTGGGGACTATTTTGATTTTCTTGCCGTTTCCGAGCAAAGCCTGGCCATCGCCATAGGGGATGTCTCCGGCAAGAGCACACCGGCAGCTTTACTCATGGCCTCCTTACAAGCTTCGTTGCGAGCTCTCTCTTCTGTGGAAGTCACCGAACCGGCCATCACAATCCAGCGACTCAATCAGCTTCTATGCGACAGCCAGAGCCAGACCAGCAAATATGTAACATTCTTCTACGGGATTTTGAAGCACAACAGCGGCGAATTGAATTACGTTAACGCAGGACACTGTTATCCTCTCGTTTTGAAAGAGTCCGGAGAGGTTCATCGTTTGGAAATCGGTGGCACCGTGCTCGGTTTCTTTCGGGATGCAAATTACCGAAGAGGTGTTTATAATGTCGATCCCGGAGATGTAATGATTTTTTACACAGATGGTGTTTCTGAATTGACAAATCCTGAGGAAGAGGAATTCGGTGTGGACCGGATTATCCAGACAATCCAGCAACAACGCACGGAGCCCATTTCCGTCATCCGGGATGCGCTTGAACAGGCATTGCACGAACACCGCGGCGCGCAACATCAGGGTGATGACATTACCTTTATCCTATTGAAGCGCACGTAACAGAAAAATGTCACGTGAAACAAAGATCAAACGAAATCCGTATGCGAAACAGATAGCCAGCAAGCTTGAAAAGCTTGTGGACGTGATGCATACGCTTCGCTCAGAAGAAGGATGCCCGTGGGACCGTGCGCAATCGTTAGGGGATCTGCGCCAGTACGTTCTCGAAGAGACGTACGAAGTTCTTCAAGCGATGGATCAGTCTAATCTGCCTGCCCTCAAAGAAGAATTGGGTGATTTGATGTTCCAGGTCGTCTTTCTTTCACAAATGATGCAGGAACAAAATGCTTTTACGCTATTAGAAGTGTTGGATACAGTTACAAAAAAGATGCTGAGCCGGCATCCGCATGTCTTTGGCTCTTCTCAGGCTCAATCCCCGGAACAGGCTCTCCAAAATTGGGAATCGATGAAGGACAAGCAGAAAGCGCTCAAACAGGGAAGCGATCGTTCGATTCTGGATGGTATTCCGTTGCACCTACCGGCCTTGCAACAAGCTTCGATGATTTCTTCGAAAGTGGTGCGTGTGGGATTTGAATGGGAGACTGAAGACGACGTCTGGAAAAAGTTGGAAGAGGAGTTCCGGGAATTTCGTGAAGCTCAAACGGAAGAACACCGCGCTGAGGAGCTCGGCGATATCCTGTTTACCATGGTGAATATTGCGCGCAAGCAGAAAATCAATCCGGAAGATGCTTTGCGCGCGGCCAATGAAAAATTCCGGAAACGCTTCAGTAAGCTTGAAAAGCGCGTGTATGAACAGAACAAGCAATTGGGCGATTTAAGTCTTGCTGAGATGGATGCTATTTGGGAGGAGATCAAAAAGGAGGAAAAACAAAGTGGCGCGGGCGTCTCGCCTGCGTAACTGCGCAGACGGGACGTCCGCGCTACTTTGGCTGATATGAGATTCTTAATTTTCATAAAACAGGTCCCGACTTCTTCCGAAATACTCTTCGATTCGCACACCAAGACGTTGGTTCGTGATGGTGTGAAGAACGAAATGAATGCGTATGACCGGAGAGCCATCACGGAGGCTATTCGCTACCGGACCGAAAAGGGCGGAGAAGTAATTGCCGCAACGATGGGACCCTCTTCCGCTAAAGACGCTCTCAGAGAAGCGCTGATTATGGGAGTCGATTCCGCCATTCATATTCTGGATCCGCGGCTTGCGGGCAGCGATACACTGGTGACTTCGCGAGTTCTTGCCGCAGCAGCAAAAAGGATTGGCTACGATGTTATTTTTTGCGGCCAGCATAGCACTGATTCTGAAACCGGGCAGGTGCCCGTTGAACTCGCCGAATTGCTCGGACTTCCCTGCGCAACGGCGGTGCGTAAAATTGAGTATCTTCCTGAAGGCGTTCTCCACGTTTCTTCTGAAACAGAGGAAGGTTCGCTCCTTCTGGAAATGCCTTTGCCCGCTGTGATTTCAACGGCGGAACGCCTGATCAGGCCATTGAAAACAAAGAATGCTGATCTCTCCAAGGCTCCTGATGGGAAAATTCAGGAACTGAATCTGGGTGATCTGGGTATGTCAGCAAGTGAAGCGGGGCTCGCGGGCTCGCCAACTTGGGTATCGGAAATCTGCGATGTGCGAATCACGCGCGCTCCTGACTTGTGGGATGGGACGGATGCTGCCGGTACCGCTGCAAAATTGCTCGATTTGATTCGTCACCGCAAATCGAGGGTTCAACAGATTTCCAGGGTGCCACAAAAATCTCGGAATTCAGATGACGCACGTGAATACTGGTGCTGGATTGAATTTCTGCAAAACCAGATTCGGCCCGTTTCGCTGGAAATACTGAGTTGCGGCGCAAATCTTGCAGCTGAAAAAGGAGGAAAAGTTTGTGCGCTGCTGGCGGGGCATTTGAATCCGCAAATTTCCGCTCTTCTGGGCTCCTATGGCGCGGACAAGATTTACTACGTTCAGACAACTCAGCCGCATCCTGATGAGATCGTATCCCTTTTGTCGGACCGCGTTGTATTGCAGAAACCTTTCGCTTTGCTTTTTCCCGCGACAAGCCAGGGGAAGTATCTTGCGCCGCGCATTGCAGCGCGCCTTGGACTCGGCTTAACGGGAGATTGTGTGGGCTTGACTTTTCAGGGAGACGAAAAGCTTGCGCAGCTGAAACCCGCATTCGGTGGCAATATCGTGGCGCCGATTTTCACTCGCACTTCCCCGATCCTGACAACCATTCGCTCCGGGGCGCTGGAAACAAGAGGTCCACGAACACCGTTCGAACCGGAAGTGGATCACTGGAATCTTCCGGAAAATGTGGTGAAGCAGTTTACGATCATTGCTCAGGAAATCGATCCAGGTGTTGAAGCCGTGAAAATGGATCATTCCAAAGTTGTTGTGGGCGTCGGAATGGGAGTCGGGTTGGAGAATTTGCAGCTCGCTTTCCATCTTGCCGGTCTACTGGACGGCGCTGTCGGCGCGACTCGAAGAGTTGTCGATAGCGGCTGGGTGGCGCGGCAATTCCAGATAGGACTTACCGGTAAATTCATAGCGCCTGAAGTCTACCTGGGTCTGGGCGTAAGCGGCCGGTATAATCACATGATCGGAGTGCAGAAATCCGGACTCATTATCGGAATCAATCAGGATCCGTCAGCTGAAATTTTTCAAACTGCAGATATTGGAGTAAACGGAGACTGCGTTGCCATCGCAGCCGAAATGATTCTGTTAATCGAGAAGGAGTGAAGATGTTTGCATTTGGGCCAAAGCCTGAGAAGTTAAAGGAAAAAGGAGATATTGAAGGACTTCTGAAACTGCTGGATCACAAAAAGCTGGAAGTGCGCAAGGAAGTTGCAACGATTTTGCGGGAATGGGCAAAGCCCGAATGTAAGAACGCTTTACTGAAAGCTTTGATGGATGAAAACCAGGGCATTCGCGTTTATGCAGTGCAGGGATTGGCAAAGCTGAAAGATCCGCAGACAGATGAAGCTCTGGCATCAGCTGCGCAGGATTCTGATTGGGAAGTGCGCAAGGAGGCTCTCAGCGCTCTTGTGAAATCGGGACGCAATATCGATGCGATGCTGCAGGCAATCCGTTTCAACAGCGCAGAGCTTCGTGAGTTAGCGGCGGTAAGGCTCGGTGATACGGGTGGCTCGCAGGCCGTTGAAGCGTTGATTGTCGCGTTGAAAGATGAAGAAGAATTGGTCCGTCTTCGCGCAGTAAACGCGCTCGCAAAGATCAAGGATCCTCAGTCAAGAATTCCCCTTCAGGAAGCAACACAAGATAAAGACCCACAGGTGAGTAAAGCTGCTCAGGCAGTACTGGAAACGATCAAAAACCTTTAGGACTGGCTTTCTAGGTGTGCGAGATAGCGTTCCGCTTCAATCGCGGCTGCGCAGCCGGTTCCGGCCGCGGTTACAGCTTGTCTGTAGATATGGTCCTGCGCATCGCCTGAGGCGTAAACACCTTCCACGTTAGTTTGCTGGCGCTGGTTGGCAATGATGTATCCGTTTGCGTCGAGTTCCAGTTGGCCTTCGAAGATTTGTGTGTTGGGAACATGCCCGATGGCAACGAAAATCCCGGCAATGGGTCTGGTATAGTTTTCACCGTTTACCAGATTCTTCATTTTGACGGAATTAGCGGTCTTGTTTGCATCTCCAAGAATTTCGGTCAAGACAGTGTTCCAGATGAATTCAATCTTTGGATGTTTCAGCGCTCTTTCTTGCATGATTTTGCTTGCGCGCAACGAATCCCTCCGGTGGACGACGAATACGCGGCTGGCGTATCGGGTTAAGAAGAGCGCTTCTTCCATGGCTGTGTCGCCACCACCGACAACGATCACTTCAACGTTCTTGTAAAATGCTCCATCGCATGTTGCGCAGTAGGTGACTCCCGCTCCTCCCGTTGCTCCGGAAAATTCCAGCTCGCCCGGGATTTGCAGCTTCCGGGACGAAGCACCGGTGCTAATGATGACCGTTTGGGTTTCAAACTCGCGCTCATCCGTGCGGACCAGAAAAGGACGCCGGCGGAAATCGACTTCCTTCGCTCGTTCATAAATGATGCGTGTGCCGAAACGCTCGGCTTGCTGCTTCATCATCTCCATTAACTTTGGTCCCATGATGCCGGTGGGAAACCCTGGATAATTCTCAACATCCGTAGTGAGCCCCAGCTGGCCGTGAACTTCGATGCCTGTCAACAACAAGGGCTCCAGATTGGCGCGGGAAGTATAAATGGCGGCCGTATAACCGGCGCATCCTGATCCTAAAATAATTACTTTTTCCATGGCGTTTAATTATAGGCGGCAGCTGACAAATAAAAAAGCCGCCCCGAACAGGGACGGCTCTTTTTAAGAATACCAAGAGATTACTTGGTAGCCATTTTCCAGTCTTTCACGGTGATCAAGTTCGCGCCCTTGGATTCAAAACGAGTTCCAGTAACGGTAACAGTATGTCCCACATGATCGGCTAGAGTTGCGTTGAGCGGCTTATGATCGGCGCTGATCAGAAGGTATGTCGTATCACCCACCAGAATACCCACCGGCAATCCGGCTTTCACACATTTTGCACCACATTCAGTGTGGCTGGATCCCTTTGCTCCCTTGGACGCATGGCAAGCAACGTCAACAATTTCCCCCGTCCAGGAACCTTCATGTTGCATTGCATTCACAACGGCAACTCCGATGCCTGCCACGAGGACCATGACCGCTAGAAGCGCGGCAAATTTCTTATGCATTGATTTTCCTCCATTTTTTGAGAATTCGATCGGTTTGTAAATTGCAGAGAGTTAACATACTTATTTTAGCACACTGATAGATACGTTTCTTTCTGGTTAGTTGGATTGCCTTCTGGAAATCTTCCGGTTTCGCCGGGGCTTGTAGTAGCGACTGTTTTCGAGGATAGCGAATGAATTTGATAACGTCCCAAAAGTATGGGTGACTGAGACTCTCATTTGACTGAGATGATCGGTTTTGGGACGTTACCAATGAATTCGCTACGACAACTAGCGGGCCTTTCTCAGGCGAGCAGTCTTTGCTCCTTCGGCACGAGCCGGTGGACGCTTCACCCGGGCCTGAGCAATGCTCTTTTGCAGCGCATCCATCAAATCCACGACCTTGGGTCTGGCAGTGGGAGCGACGAGAGTCAGTTTTCGCCCTTTCAATCTTGCGTCGATCATTTCTTCGACTCTTTTGATGTGCTCATCTTCAAATTTTTGCGGGTCGAAAGGCTCACTCAGATTGTCGATCAATTGTTTGGCAAGCTGCAACTCTTTAGGACGCACTTCGAAATCTCCTGAAATCTGATTTTCATTTTCACGAATTTCATCCGGATAAAGCATGAAATGCACCAGTAATCCTTTCAACCCAGGCCGGATCAACGCGAGATATTCCTTGTTTCTCATGACGAGCTTTCCCAGCGCGGCGCGTCCCGTCTCTTCCATTGCTTTTGCCAGCAGTCCAAATGGTTTGTTGCTGGATTTGTCGGGACCCAGATAGTAAGTCTTTTCGAAAAAGATCGGATCCACTTCCTTCAGATCGATAAACTGAATGATGTCAAGATTCGTGCTCGATTCAGGCTTGATCTCTTCCAGATCAGAATCTTGAATCACCACATATTGGTTTTTTTCGTATTGATATCCTTTGACCAACTCCGACCGTTCTATTACTCGCTCGCATTGAGGGCAGTAGTTTTGGAGATTGATGCGCCCTTTACAGACATTGTGCAGGAGGTTAAAGGAAACATCGTGGGAAGTGGTTGCTGTGAATAGCTTGACCGGAATAGAGACCAGACCAAACGTGACGGTGCCCGTCCAGACGGCTGTAGCCATAGTTCTCCCGTTTCTACAAGTTTAGATGGTTTTCCAAACACCATGAATATAATACGACAATCGTCACACAGTCAACTACATACCTAGAATCGTGGATTGTAATCATAATCATAAATCATAATCATAATCGTGATCGTGATCATAAATCCTAATCATCACTCCGGTTGAATCACGAAGTAGGATTAAGATTTACGATTACGATCAAAATCCACGATCAAGCACTACACAACACTGCTCAGTATTTCATTCGACAACAGCATCCCTTTCCGCGTCAATCGCAGGTGATTCTGGGTAATCTCAAGAAAGCCGCCCGAAAGATACTCGTCGAGAGCCGGCCCGAACAAGGATTGCGGCGTTCTTCGATACATATTTTCGAAGGCACTCATATCGATACCATTTACTTTTCTCATTCCAAAGATTAAAGCATTACGCGCTGTGGTCTCTTCATCTTCCTGGATCGTTTCCGCAACAGGGGATTGACCCGTTTCTATCAATTCAATGTATTTGGCCACATCCGGCTGATTTCGAGTTCGCACCGAGCCGAGATAAGAACATGCACCGGCGCCATAGGCATGATAAGGCGCATCCGACCAGTATTTGAGATTATGGAACGATGTTTTTCCTTTCCGGGCAAAGTTCGAAACTTCATAGTGCTCATACTCAGCGCTGGCGAGCATTTCAACTGCGGTGTCAAAACATTCGAGCTGTTCCTCTTCAGGCATCGATGCAACTTTACCGGATTGGATCAGCCGGTGGAGTCCCGTGCGTTCGTGCACTTCCAGTAGATAGATGGAAAAATGATCAGGATGAAATTCGGTCAACCGTTGTAGTCCGGATAGAAATCCAGAAACCGTTTGTTCGGGGAAACCAAGCATGAGATCCACATTCAAGTTTTGAAATCCCGCCTCACGCGCAGCCAGGAGAGCATCCAGCGCCTGTTCAGCAGAATGTTGGCGCAACATCCCTTGCAGGACTGCCGGCTCGAGTGATTGTATCCCCAGACTCAAACGGTTGATCCCAAGCGAGTGCCATTCAGCAAGTTTCTCGATGGTCACATGATCAGGATTCACTTCGAGTGTGATTTCCTCAGGCGCGCGCAGTTGTGCCGATGCAATCAATTCTCGCAATACTACGGCAGGTGCAAGAGAAGGGGTTCCACCGCCGAAATACAACGTACTGGCTGCTCTATCCGGAGGATTCTGTTTTAATTCCTTTAAAAGTGCGCAGTAATAACGTTCCGACAATGACAGGCGCGTCGTGAGCGGAAAATCACAATAAATGCACTGCACGGAACAGAAAGGTAGGTGGATGTAAACTCCCGGTGTTAACTTCTTTTCCATGGATCTCGTATAGTATAGATATGCACAATTCGTGCGTCGATTAAGATTTTTGAGGCTGTTTTTATGAAGAAATTAGTTGGTGGAGGGCTGCTGATTTTTTTCGGGCTGTTCATGCTGTTTGGAGTTTTCGTGGACACCACGCCTCCTGCGTTCATGATCCGGGCCATGGTGGCCTTTTTATTTGCGTTTGTTCCTATTGCAGTCGGTGGACTTATGATCCGTAGTCACTCCCTATCAAACAAGAAATCTGCTGAAGAATCCCGGAAGAGCATTCTTGCTTCACGCGAGAAGGAGATCTTGCGGTTGGCAAAGCAAAAGGGAGGAGAATTGACTTTGCCGGACATTGTTTCCGAAACATCGATGAATACCGAAGAAGCGGATGAAATTATGCGGGAATTGGTGGTAAAAAGATATGTGGACATGAAAATAACGAATCAAGGTACCGTTATTTACGAATTTTTTGAACTGGTCAAGGACAAGCCGGAGGAAAGGATACTCCGTTTGGAATCATGGACAGACGATAGAGATGTCAACTAACGTGGTTGTGATGAGAAGGTGTCCCGTTTGCAAGAGCGATTTGCGCAATCTTTCCGTGGGGAAGGGAGTCGCTATCGATTTTTGTCCCCGATGCCGTGGAAGCTGGTTTGATGCGGATGAATTGCACCGAGTTTATCAGGACAGAAATGCGGCATCCGCTCTTTTGCTGCCGCCACTTCCCAACCTCAAGCGGGATCCGGTTTTGTGCAAGCAGTGTGAAACATACCATTCCCGTTCGGAGAAATATTGCCCCGAATGCAAGTCTCCTTTGCCCTTTCTCTGCCCTGGTTGTCAAAAACCTTTGCAATCTTCGCACCGTGAGGGTATCAGCCTCGATTGTTGTCACGACTGCAAAGGAGTATGGCTCGATGGCGGTGAATTGACGGCCCTTTTCAAATACTACTCGGCGAACATTCAAAACAGAGCGACCACTTCTGATGCCGGCGTAGCCGCTGCCAGTGTTGCGCTGGACATGTTCATCTGGGCGCCGGAACTGTACATTGCAGCCACAGCTCAGGTGTTGACCCATTTGCCTGAACTTGCATCAAAGGGGCTTGAGATTGCAGGCGATATGCCGGGAATTGCAGGTAAGGCTGCGGAAGGTGTGATTCACGTAGCCGGATCAGCATCGGATCTTGCTACCGGTGCTATTTCGGGCGCCATTCAAGTCGCAGGAAGTGTTGGAGAAGCTTCATCGGATGTGGCCTCCTCCTTCGTTGAACTGATCCTCGACTTGATCTCCGGAATTTTCGATTAATCTTGAACAGAAGCTCGCAAAGAGCGCAAAGGAATAAAAAAATCTACTTCGCGACCTTTGCGATCTTCTGTTCAAAAGAGCTACAACATTAACGCCACTAAGCCCGCCACCGAAATCAATGCCGGAACAACCTGATACGGTTCTCTTCTTCGCAAGGAAAAAATCAAAAATAGAAATAGAGCGGCCAAAGCGGCAAATACGATTTTTGTCCGGAAGAGAGCAATGCGTTTTCGCAAAGAATCGGGTTTATGGAGTTTTGCAATCCGTTGTTCGAGCGACCAGTTCAGGGCTCGCGATTCTGATAAGCGCGCCGCAAAAACCTGCACCCCTGCGGCATCTTGCAGCTGTTCCGATGCAAGCATGGCCAGGTAATAGGATTCCACATCTTGTTTTCCTGTTTCATGAAGGTTTTCCCCAAGCGCGCGAAGATTGTGCCACTCTTCTTTTTCCCACAATTCCATGACTTTAGCATGCCACGGTCCTTCAGCGCCTTTTCTGGAAAAATAAAGAGAGGAGCCCGCGAATAAGAGGATGATGATCGCAGACGCAAGATAGCGGATTTTCAACGTAGCCATAAGGCCTCAATTTTTTCGCATATTTTTTTCATTTCTTCATAGGTCACCGGAACCGGCTTTGTCTGGGAGTAAGCCGTTCGTTCCAGTTTGCGAAGACCTCGCGTCACGTTCAACCATTCCTCTTGCGGCAGATGCCTGCGAAGAGCTTCCATTAAAGAAGAACTATCTCCATCCTGTTGTGCGATTTGCATCGCTATTTGCTGATAGAGATTTCTTGCTGCTGTCTTGGATATCTGCAGCTTTGGATTTTTCCCGGAGAACAGGTGATGCAGACGGAGATGTCCGCGTGATCTCGGCGGTCGATAGTTCCGGAAATAGGCGGCCAGAGTTAAGAAACCCAGGATCAGGAAAAGCAGCCAAACAGAACTCCCCTTCAGTTTTGGAAAATCGAGCTTTTGTTTGGAGGCAGCTCCGGGTGGACGGAACTGAAAGTTCATCGATGGCAGGCGGAGCGCGGAAAGATGGCCTGAATCCGGATCAAATTCTTTGATGTTGACTTCCGGGAGTGCCACAGAAGTAGTAGATTTTTCAGGAGTGATTTCCACATCTTGAGTTTTCTTACTGATGAGATTCTCCCCTTCGATTTTTGCATTCGTAGAGACACCAAGCCTGCGCGTAAAAAAGCGGGGACCTGCAATTTCGGGAAAGTTGAAAGTTGAGAGTTGCCCTTTTCCTTCCAGAATCATCCTGATGATTTTGTAATCCGGCTCATCGGAAACAATTTCATTGCGCAAAGAGAAGTCTCCTACAGCCGCGCCTTCCGGCGATGCTTTCACCTGCAGGTTTAGAATATTAGAGGAACGCTCCAGATTGAGTCTTAGGTCCGCTTCCGGAAAGGATCCGGACGGTACACGCACCTTTAATTCGCAGCGTACGGGTGGCATTTCAATCTTGCCTTCCTGTAATGGAAACAAAAGAAATTTGACCAGCTCATAGGAAGCGTATTTTTGATTCCGGTAGTTCACAACTTCCCCTTTTGGTTTTGAAGTAAAAGGGAAGTCGTATCGCAGAAATCCTGGGAAATCCGCTTCTTCTAGAAACTGCAAATTTTCCACAGGAAGCTGTGACAGCAACCGGACTGTTACCGGAATACCCTGAAACTGGTACGCGAGATTCTTGCGCGATTCCATCAAAACAAGAATCCGGTCTCCAATCTGAGCGGCCGACATGACAACCGGCGGTTTCACAACCTCTTTCTTTTCAGGTTTTGGCTCAAGTTCCGGCTCCTTCACCGGAGGTTTCTTTTCTTGTTTCGGTTTTGTTTCTTGTTTCGGAGGCGCGACTTGTTTGGAAGGTGCCGCCGGAGATTTTTTTTCCACCTTCGGTGGTGCAGGCGGCGGAACCGGTTTGCTTGGGACGGGACCTTCAATGTTCAGGAATACGATGTTGGAACGATACGTCTGGCCCTGGTGGCTGAGTATGGCCGGACCGATTTTGAAGTTACCGGTCTCTGAGGCAATCAGCGTGTAAGTGAGAATCCATCGTTTCGTTTTTCCGCGTGGAATCTGCAGCAGATTCTTTCCGGTTCCCTGCAACTGAAACTGATCCAGACCATCCACGGTAACCGGCGGTAAGTCCATTTCGGCGGGAGCGTAAATACTCAGCTTGACCACAAATTCATCCTGCCATTGCAGTGTTGTCGATTCGACTTCCAAACTCAGCAACGGTGGTTCCGCAAAAGCAATGCATGAAAACAAAACAATGGAACTTAATAAACCGCCAAGACGCCAAGTTCGCCAAGAAAATAAAATACTCTTCCAACCTTGGCGTCTTGGCGTCTTGGTGCTTTTATTCATTTCCTTACCACGCGAAATCCGATTTTCCGATATTGCTGCGGTTCGATCTCTGCCTTTGCTCTTTTTCCAGCTGATCCACATATTGCAACAGCGCATCCCTGTTTTCCGGCGTGTTTTGCGGAGAAGGCTGTTGCTTTGGCTGAGGAGGCCGGTCTCTCTGGTCAGTTTGGTGTTTTAGCGCAACTTCCCAATTCCATCTTGCAAGCGCATGAAAAGGGTCCCTTTCCAGAACTTTTTGATAATGCTGGATAGCTTCTTGATAATTTCCCGCATAGAAATGAGCATTTCCGGTCGCGATTTCCTTTTCATTGAACGGGAAATCCGGAGGAAGCGATTTTAGCTTCTGCAAAGCGAGGTCCGATTTCCCTAACCGCATTGTCTGAAGCGCTTCTTGATATACCTTCAGGCTATCTTCGAACTTCATGGAAACCGAAAATACAAGGAATAGGGCCGCAACCGTTGCTGCAGGACGCAATTTTGAGTGAGAAACGGGAATCCACTGATAAACCAGAAGGAAGAAAAGAGCCACGATCAAAAAAGGGACCGGCCTGTAATCAGGTATGGACTGACCTTCGACAATAAGCTCACCCACTTTTCTGTCGAGCTCATCAAAAATTTGATCCGTCCGTTCCCTGGTTAGATTGAAGAACGCACCTTTTCCGGCTGCAGCAAGGGCCTGCAGCGAAGCGGGATTTGGTGTGCTGAAAGCGCCCGGCACATTGGCGGTGAGATCGTAGCGCAAGACGGGAGCTTTTTGCTCCCCGCACAAATACGTAAAGACTCGCAGATTTTGCCGTTTCACATAGTTTTGGAAAGCCTTTCCGCTATCGAAAAATTCGCCATCGCTAAAGAACAAAATCAGAGGAAGTTTTCCGGTTGTTCGTGATTTCAATAGTTGTTGCACAGCTTGCTGAAGCGATTCTGTTCTCGTTCCCGCCAGCGCGCTCATCGGCGGAGAGATCGAATCCATGAACAGAGAAATCGCAGGCAGGTCCGATGTAAAGGGCGCTCCGACCTGGGCTTCTCCCGCAAAATAAATGACCGCGATCTGGCTGCCTGCAAAAGACGGAAGCAGTCTTTTTATGAACTTCCGGGCCAGATCGATGCGCATTGTTTTCTCGTTTACTTTGCAAAACATGCTTTGAGAAACGTCCGCAATGATCAGCAGATCCACTCCTTTGATTTTTTCTTTGGCGGGAATACTTCTCCAGTAAGGGTTTGCCAGCGCGATCACAACGAAGCAAACGGAAACCAGAAAATATGGGAAGCGGTTTTTTTCCAGCGCGGAGCTGGCACGCCAGCGATACATAATCCCCAACAAAAGCAGAAGCGGAACGGTGTAAAGTAGAGCAGGATACTGAAAATTCATGGCAATCGTACTATGAATAGAGTAAGCGCGGCATAGCAAATCCCGAGCAACAAGACGGGAATGGCAACGGCCTGGGCCCGGGTGCGGACCGACTGTGTCTCGAGAATTTGCGGCTCGGACTTCTCGAGGCGGTCGATTTGCCGGAACAGAAGGCTCAGGGTTTCAGCGTCACTCGCACGGAAATAGTTGCCGCCGGTGCGCGCTGCGATCGCTTTTAGAAGATCTTCATCCAGATCGGCTTTTTCGTAACGGTAAGCTTTTTTCCCTTCCGGCGTGATTGTGGGATAAGGCGCCGGCCCGAATCCACCAACGCCGATCGTATAGATTTTGATTCCGTATTTTTTCGCGTCATCCACAGCGGTGAACGGGTGGATCTCTCCGTTGTTTCGGCCATCCGTGATGAGAATCATGATGCGATCACCTTTTCTTGAACCTTCTTCCTGAATCATCAGGCGGTTGATGCCGCTCATGATCGCCATTCCGATGGCCGTGCCTTCCGGCAATTCTCCCATGGCTACGGATTTAAGAGTTTGCTGCAGCGTTTCATGTTGCAGAGTGAGCGGAGAACGGGTCACGCTACGGCCGCCGAATACCACAAGTCCGATCCTGTCCGAGCGCCGGCCGTGTATGAAATCCCGCAAAACGGCTTTTGCGCCTTCCAGCCGGTTGAGCGGTTGAAAATCTTCAGCGGCCATTGAGCCGGAGATATCCAGCACAACCATGATGTTGATCCCGGAAGGCAGAACCTCAGTTGTGCTCTGCACCGATTCCGGAGAGGAAATGGCGAACAGCAAAAGGACGATCGCGACGGGAGGCAGAAAACGCAATATCCGGATCGCGCGCGTGCGCCAGGAAGTGAATGCGCGGATGAATCCGGCTGTCGGAAGCGGGGCTGCCTTACTTCGAATACGGTAGTAGATAATCAACTCCACGATGAGGTACAACGGCACAAAAGCCAGAACCCAGGCGTGGTCGAAGGTCATGCGGATCTCCGTTTGCGGAAAGCGGCCTTCGTCCGCAGCACAATTTCAGCATGTTCGAGCGCCTTCCTTACCAGTTCTTTGTCCCACGCGCCGGCCGATCCTGAATAACGCCAGGCTTCAAGGGATCGCAAAGCGACAGCGATGCTAAGCAGACGCCGATCGCGAGCCCCACGCTCCTGGAGTTGTGCGGGCGTATAAGATTCTGCTGAAAAGCCCCACACCATTTCCGATCGAAGCAATCGCCAGACTTGAATCGGTAAACGGTCCTTCTGCAACTCCAGGGACGCTTTTTGGAGGTCTCTTAAAAATTTTTGCGTGGGGCTGTTGTTGTAAACCCGTTTTGCTATAAGGACTGCGCAAAGCATTCCTAATAGGATCAGCGCCGCATAAAGCAAGACGTTGTAATTCTTCGGTTGCGTTACCGGTGCGGGCATTCGCGGCATTTTGATACTGGCAGATGCACCACTGATCGTTCCTACTATCAACGGTTTTCCATTCAGCACCGTTGTTTGTCCTTTTTCATCCGAAACCATGACAGAGGGGGCGCACGAGGTTTTTAACGCAGTTGGTATCACAGCAAGCCTGTAAACCGCGCGAATTTCTCCAGCCACTTCGTGTAACTTCCTGCCGGCAACGGAAATCTTCAAATCAGAACAGGAAGCAGATTTCAATTCATAAGATTCCCAGAGCGGATAGCGGATCTCCACAATCCAGAACAACGGCTGACCCAACAACACCGGGTGATCCGGGAAAAAATGCTTGATCTGTGGTTCAGAAGCAGCGAGAACAGGAGTTAGGAACAGCAAAAGAAAAACGCAAACCTTCATCAACAAACTATATTACAACCGCCAAGCCGCCAAGTCGCCAAGAAAATACTCAAGATGCTTTTACCTTGGCGTCATGGCGTCTTGGCGGTTCACTTTTTAATCTGGATAGGGACGCGCGAATTTTGGCGCCGCATGAGGAAGTCGATGAGCTGAGTATCCGCCTTCGGGGAATCGGGAAGCATGAGCAGGTCCGCTCTCGCTTTCCCGAAGGTTCCTTGAATCAACAAATCCTGTTCGCGGGCAAATGCGCGGTACCCCAGGCGGGTTTTCGGATCGTACGCGTCGATCAAGAATCTTCTTCCGGATTCCGGATCGAAGCACTCGATTACGGCAGAGCGTGGCAGTTCTTTTTCCACCGGATCGTAAAGATGGATTCCGACCACTTCATGTTTTGGGCGCAACGCCAGTAAGGAACGCTCGAAATTTCGATCCAGGAAATCGGAAATCACAAACAGCAGCGCGTGCTTTTTCAGTACATTCCGTAGAAATGTCATTGCGTGTCCCAGTGAAGTTCTTCGAATTGTCCGCCGCGGAGGCGTAAGAAGAAGATGAAGAATCCTTTCCGGCTGAGCCGCATTCTTTAACGGAGGGACGTAGAATTCGACTCTATCGGAAAAACCTAGACAGCCAAGCCGGTCTTCGTGAATGTCCGCCAGCGAAGTAATGAGCGATGCAAGCCGTAAAGTGGAATCCATTTTGATTTCCATGGAGGAGCTCAGATCAACGGCAAGCACAACGGAAAGGTCCCGCTCTTCCAGAAATGTTTTCACATAAGGTGATCCGCGGCGAGCAGTCGTATTCCATTCGATCTGGCGAATATCATCTCCCGGAACATATTCGCGGAGGCTGGCAAATTCAATTCCCCGCCCATGGAAGAGTGTGCGAAAAGTGCCTTCTCCGAAAGTGTGAATCAGGCGTCTGGAAGTGAGCCGGAGTCTTTTGATTTGTTCGCGCGTTACGCTGTGTTTCTTCGAACTTCTGCTTTTCATGATTTAACCGCCAAGTCGCCAAGCCGCCAAGACTGAAGCAAAGAATCTTTTATTCTTGGCGTCTTGGCGGTTCATCTAAGGGATCGGTATGCGCACCAGAATTTGCTGGATGAGATCCTCGGTCGATACGTTTTCAGCGTCCGCTTCGTAGGTTCGAATGATTCGATGACGCAATATATCGGGCGCCACAAGTTTGATATCGTCCGGGATTACAAAACTGCGCTGCTGTAAAAATGCATGAGCTTTTGCTGCCATGGTCCAGAAGATGGCCGCACGCGGCGAAACTCCGTACTGGATGTAGCGTCCAATTTCGAGATGATAATCTTTGGGGGACCGCGTGGCGCTGACAAGCTGAACGATGTAATTCTTCAACGAGTCTTCTACAAAGATTTCCTTTGCGAGATCTCTCAGCATGAGAACATGTTCCTTATCCAGCACGGACTTGACCTGGTAGTGATTGGTTCCGGTCATTCGATCCAGAATGATTTTTTCTTCATCTTTGCTTGGATAAGAGATCTTTACCTTCATCATGAAGCGATCGATTTGAGCTTCCGGCAGTGGATAAGTTCCTTCGTGTTCAATGGGATTCTGAGTCGCAAACACGAGAAATGGTTCTTCCAGCGGGTAGCTCTCTTCACCGATTGTTACCTGGCGTTCCTGCATCGCTTCCAGCAGTGCGCTTTGCACCTTAGCCGGCGCCCGGTTGATTTCATCCGCAAGAAGAATGTTGCAGAAGATGGGCCCTTTTTTGACAACAAAACTCCCATCTTTCGGATTGAACACGAGTGTGCCGGTTAGATCGGATGGAAGCAAATCAGGCGTGAACTGAATTCGTTTGAAATCTGCCTGAATGGCCTGCGAAACAGATTTCACAGCGAGCGTTTTTGCGAGGCCGGGCAATCCTTCCACCAACACGTGGCCATCGCTCAAAAGGCTGATCAACAACCGCTGCATCAGATAGCGTTGCCCGACAATCACATTCTTGAATTCATTTTGCAAAGCAGTAACATGAACGCTTTTTTCCTGAATCAGATTCTGTAATTCGTCGGCATTCATAAAATCGGAATTATAAGACAGAGTCGGACTTCATTGAAGTGGCCCACTCCTCAATCTTCTTTCTTACTATCGGCAACAGGGCATCCGCCACCGCTTCACCTCCAAGAGGAGTAAGATGGCAATAATCGATGAAAAGCTGCTTGTTCGTATACTTCGGATCGTTAAAAGTTACATTGAAATCAACGTAACTTACTCCATATTCCTCTGAAATTGCTTTTAATTCGGAATCGACCACCGGATAAAGCGTTTGCGTATTTGGCTCCTGATGTAGGAATGCCCGTTCCTGGTTGGATAAGAGAGTGGTATTCCGCAAAACAAGCATCGGTTGCAATCCAAGAATTGTATCGACTTTTTCGTGATGCAGGAGATCCAGATTCATCCGGACGCTTCTGAGAAATTGTTTCTTTGCGGCAATGATGTGATTTTCGATACTTAAGCCGGGGTTCGCATATTCCCGGTACATATCCTTGATATTCATTCTCCTGCGCGCGTCCTGTTCGAGTCTTTGGGCGATATAGCCTCTGAACAGACCACTGTAATCTGCCATGTAAGACGCGAAATAGTCCCATGCGCCTTTCACGGAAGGATCCCGAATTCTATCTTTCCAAAACTGATACCTGAAATCGGCCAGGTAATTGTAGTCAGGGTTATTTGTGTAATGGTCATTTGCGCCATCAAAAAAAATCACCATGTCAGGATCATAATCCAGGAGTTCACTCTGCAAATATTGAGTATGCTGGAAAACCTGGTAACCCGTTATAGCTGCATTGATCACTTCAACCACTGTACTTTGTCCAAATTCCCGATTTAATTTTCTTTCCAGATAAGCATCCACTGTTTCATTGGAATAAATGTGTCTGATCGGATATGGTTTCCGGCTGGAAACGCCGTGCGCCGCCGACCCTCCCAGAAAAAAGATTCGAAACGTATTCCCCGGTTTGTTTTTTGCGACATCCCTTGTTCTTCGAAAACCATTCCGGTTGATGACAATCCAGTCGCCGTTCTTGTCACCTTCACGGAAACCCGGAATGTGCTCGTAAACGGTGTAGTAGTTGAAACGGAACTTCTTCTCATTGGACTTATGCAGCACAAAACTCAAATAGAGACGCGCCCCAATTTCCAGGCCTGCAATCGTAGAAATGATCACAAAAAGGATAAAATATATGTGCGTCTTCTTGGTTTTCATTTGTTCCAGTTTCGTACAAGATTATACACAGCAAACATGGACATCTTTGCAAAGGAAGGTATGCTTAGAGGATGGAAGTAGAACAGAAACTCTGTGAGTTCTGCAGCGGTACCGGCTGGCAAATTGTGCTGGAAGGCTCGGTTTCACGCGCGAAACGTTGCGCGTGCGCGCGCGTCATCAGCGGCGACAAAATGGTGGATTCCGCCAAAGTTCCACCACGTTATATCAACTGCGATTTCGAGAATTATGATTCCCAATCTCTTGGCCAGGAAAGAGCAAAAACAATGGCCCAGAATTTTGCCGCGGATTATCCAATGATTGAGGAAGATTATCCGGAAGGGGGCCTGCTTTTCTCGGGAAATTCCGGAACAGGTAAAACGCATCTGGCAGTTTCTGTTGTAAAAACATTGCTCAAAAAAGGGATTCGTTGCCTGTTTGTCGATTTTCACGATTTGCTGGCGGAAATCCGCAGCAGCTATGACGAACTTTCCCAGACTTCAGAGCTTCAAATCTTGCGGCCCGTTCTTACTTCTGAAGTTCTGGTGCTCGATGACCTGGGATCTCAGCGAATGACAGAGTGGATGCAGGATACAGTTTTTCATATTGTTAATCTGAGGTACCAGCAGAAGAAAATGCTGCTGACGACCACGAATCTTGCGATCGAGCCGGCGAAATCATCTGCGCAGGAATCGTTACGGGAGCGTCTTGGATACAAAGTCGTGTCAAGACTCTATGAAATGTGTACATTTATAGAACTGGATGGTCCCGATTATCGTAAAGAGATTAGAAAGGCTTCTGGAGATGCATCGCGAAGTAGAAAAGAATCTGCCAATTAGATATTTAGTCGCCGCCCTGTTCTTGTTCGTTGCTTTTCAGATCGAAGCTGCGGAAACGATTGTGGACCGCGAATTGACCGTGATTCGAGGTGATTTCAAAGAGGTCCACTATCTGGTTCCGGAGACGACACCGAATTCCAGGGTAAAAGGGTTTTTTACATGCAAAGGCGGATTTTACGACGACATCACTTTTTACATTTTCACCAAGGATCAGTACGTTCGCTGGTTCAGTCATTATCCGCATAAAAGCCTCTTCAAGCTCGAAAAGAAGAAAGAGGGTAAGTTCGAAATTCCGGTTGTGGCCGGCGAGACTTACTACTTTGTGTTTGATAATTTCTTCTCAACCGTCAGCAATAAACAGGTAAAGATTCAGGTCAAACTCGTTTCGCCACAGGAGAAATAGTCTGGTTGCGCTTCTTCGGGCTACGCGACCTCCTTACCCGCACATCAAAAATATCAGGGCGGTGATAATGGCCTGAAACGTCCAAAGTCATTCGTTCTCGATCGATCATTTGCAAATCCAGTTCCCGGATCAATATCGTTTCACGATCGAAGACAGGCTCCACAACATAATGACCGTCCGGGCCGATGATCGCGCTTCCTCCGCGCAATAACAATTGCTGCGGATTGTTCGCCAATTCTCCGGGTTTGTTGAGTTCGATGGGAAGATCGCCCGCCGTCATAATCAAGCCTGCGGCAAGCACAAAACAACGTCCTTCAAAAGCATAGTGGCGGCTCGCGAGTTGATGCATCTCGTGGACCGATGGCCATGCCGCCACGTGAATATCTTCACCGGCTTCATGCAGCACGTGACGCGATAATGGCATCCAGTGCTCCCAACAAATCAGACCGCTCAACCTGCCGGCAGCGCTTTCTATCGAAGTCATTCCATGCCCGTCCCCCTGACCCCAGACCATCCTTTCCGTGTATGTCGGCATCAATTTCCTGTGATGATTTAAGATTTTTCCCAAAGGGCCAATGAAGAGTAGCGAATTGTAAAGCGTTCCATTCCCCGGCCCCGAATCTACCCGTTCGTTTACTCCCATTACGAGCGTGATTGCCAGCTCTTGAGCGAGTCGACCGAATAGCGTTGTTTCCCTCCCGGGGACCAAAATGCTGTTCTCCCGAAGTCTTGCAAAAACCTGTTTTGTCGGCTCGTGATTCCACAGCGCGGCATCCGGACAATAATCCAGCCAGGCTGGATAACCGGGCAGCCACGTTTCGCCAAAAACAATGATTTGCGCACCTTGCGCGGCCGCTTGTGTTACCAGGTCAAGAGCCTTTTCTGTACTCTGTTCCAAATTCATATAAACAGGACTTGCCTGAACAATCGCAACCGTTGCTTTCCTGGGTCGCATGCTTTACCTCCATCGGTGATGCCATAACGGTTCAAAACGGTTCAAAATGATTCCAAAATGGTTTCATAACGGTTCA
>JAKEFK010000291.1 GCA_022616075.1 bacterium | reverse complement strand
GTCCGTAGCGAGAGAGATTGGAAGATCTGCGCTGATGGCCTCACTTTTGATATTTGTTTGCCCGCAATGGGCAACGAGTGTCGGCATAAAGAGGAGAAGGTGTTCCTTTTTTCCAACTCTTCTGGCGCATCCTCTAACCTCCATTGTTCCGGAAGGCTCGGAAACATTTACTGCAAAGCCGGTCGGCACGGGACCTTTCCGCGTTTCAAACTTCGATCCCGGCCGCCGTGTTGAATTAGAAGCAAATCCCGATTATTGGAAAAAGGGATATCCGAAATGCGACAGATTGATTTTCACTTTCGGGGTTTCTATTTCAGAGATCCTGGCAGGGTTTCGCTCCGGACAATTCTCTTTGGCTTGGGACCTGTTTCCTTCCGATGTGGAAGCGCTGCGGCATGAATCGGAATCGGGCATCAAATACAAAGAAACTCCACGCCTCTCCACTTATTATTTCGCTTTCAATATCCACAAAGGCCCCTTTAGAGACGAACAGTTGCGGCGGGAATTGATCCATTCGCTGGATACGGAATCGATGGTCAGAAAAACGGTCGGAAGACTCGCCATTCCTGCCGAATCTCTGATTCCTCCTGGACTGTTGGGCTACGAAAAAAATTTACTCAGACACGCTTACCATCCTTTCACACAACTGGTCAATGATCTGGATGTTAGCTGCTTCCTGAACTCCGTGTACCAGGGACCCTATTCGGGTTTTGCGGACGATCATGTCAATCAAGCTTCCACTCTTGCGAAAGCCGATTGCAATTTGACTAGGTGGATCAGCGATTATCCGGATGCCGATTCATTTGTCTTTTTGTTGCACACGGAAAAAGGATTCATCGGAAAACTCTGCGGATTGACTGAGATCGATCAACTCATAGAACGCGGGCGCATGGAAATGGATTCTTCCACCAGGCATGAGATTTATCGAGAAATAGAAGAGATCATAGAAAGGAAGGCGTTGTTGCTGCCCCTTTTTCACGAACAAATGTATTGTTTCGCGCGGCCCGATGTTGAAGATTTCGACATCAATTTGTACTCACCCGTGGTCGCCTACGAAAAACTCTGGAAATTCCGCGGCTAAATATACAACGCTACTTTAGCGCTCTCTACGTATCCGCACATTAAGGTTTCGTACTATTCCTTCACGCTAATCAAAGCGGAAGAAGGCGCGATGAGTAGTGCCATCATTGAGTTTAACTGTTAGCTCGCGGCAGCTTCCGGAGAGCCAATCACCCTGAGTCTTCCAGCGATACGTATAGCGATCTGTAGTTGGATCGTAGGAAAGACCGTTGCCGGCAGGAAGCGTTGGTTCGGGTGAATCCAAAGGAGCTTGAGTGTCACAGTCCATCTGGTGAGAGGAAGGAAATCCAGATGCGAAGATATCGGTACCCTGGTTTCCGGAAAGACTGAACACTACTGGGACTGTTGAACCGGCCTTGACGCGGTTGAGCTTCGGTGGATTCTTTACGCTGCCGAAGAATCCTTGAAAATTGTAAATAACATTCAGTGTGAGCGGAACTTCTACTAATGGATTCGACGGATCATTACTCGAAACGCAGAGCTTTCCGGTCCGTGTGGCCGGAGCCGATAATCCGTTGGAGCTGAAAGTTACATTCACGTTTGATTGACTGCCAGGAGAAGTCGTGCCGCTCGATTCGGAAACGCTTACCCACGAAAGATCGGAGGGGGATGAGCAGTCGTCGACTGCGTCGGTAATCGACCATGTGAGATTTGGGCCACCTCCAGCGCTGCCATTTTGAATGCCCAATGTCTGAGAGGTAATCGAATTGGCGATTTGAGAAGCAATCATGCTCGGTGGATTTACCGCGATTCCAACCAGGCACTCCGGCGGTACGTCAAAAGCCTGCGTTCCATCGGCCACGCTGGCTGAACTTCCTTGAATGGCGCTTTTTCCGAGTCCTCGTTTCGCGAAGCCGCTCCAAATCGAGCACTGGTTCGCGCCAGCGGTGAGCACTTGATCTGCGAGCAATATCGCGTTACGACCATCAACGAAGCCGGGGCTGCACTTCTGCAGCTTCATACCATCGACTACAAGCTGGATAGCGAGGTTATTTCCTGCTGTTGCCCAGTTGCCGTAAACATCCGGATTAAAGCCGTAACGATTCACTAAATTCCAGTAGACCTCCCACAGCATGGATGCCCAAACATACCCAACTCCATGCGGGACTGCAGCCGTTTTGATAGCGTCATAGGTGGCAGGGTTAACAGACATATCGGTCGTGTAAGGTGTGGGACGGATGCCAAAACCATCAGTAGGTTGATAAAGAGCATAAGTTCCAATTCCGCGGTTCTGTGTTGCCGTATCTCCCATTCGAGCTGTAAGCACGAGGCCGATAAAATCACTCCAGCCTTCTCCCATCTGCTCCTGATTACTAAGGCAGTTCACATTTAAACGACCTCCTGTGAGACGATTACTTATGCCATGTCCGTACTCATGCGCGATAATTCCGCTGTCGAGATCGCCGTCACGAAGCGGCTCCACTTCCGTCTTTCGCCGGACTGTTGTACTGAAAGGCAGGTTTGCACGGAACCGCTGCCCATCGCTATTTGACACCATGACCGATGGAATAATGATTCGAGCTACATTGGTATCGGGGGTGGGCGTTGTGGCAAACCCCATTCGAAGCGCCGGTCCGCCGGGAACGTTGTTGAAGACGATTACGGCGATAGCGCCTGCATTTTGCGCGTTCAGCACTTTTGTCGTAAACGAGCAGGTGCCCCGTTCTAGTAGGGCGATGGAAGCTGGAGGAAACCCGATCAGTGGCTCGCATGCGTCAATAGTATTGCCGGCACCATCGTTGACCAGAGCGACATTTGCAGTGATTCCTGATGGTGGTACCGGTGCGCCAAACTGCGCATCGGTTGCGTCATAATTGCCGCTGATTGCTGAAGGTGGATTGACTGTTACCGCATTCGGATAAGCCGGCTGCCACAGATACATCTGCATCCGCGGACGTGAACCGTCAGCGGGAGTGGAGAAATTTGCATTGTTTAGAGGTGCTGCAACCAACAACGGAGTTCCATCCTGAGCTTCCGCGCGAACATCATCATTGCCTGCGCCGCCGCGTCCATAATTGTTCACCTGGAAATTCCCTGCCGCCTCCGTGAAACCATAGCTATAAAAAACGTCATGGAGAATGTTGTTCCAGTAAAAAAGATTTGTCACAGCGAACAGTCGATAATCGATTGGCTGATCAGACGGGTCGAATTCAAAATCAAATTGCAGCCCCGGTCCTCCTTCCGGTTCGCTGAGCGGATCCGGCACACCATCGCCGACAGTGTCTGCATAAGCATGAGCATTATTGCCACGCGTAATTGTAAATTCCGCTCCGGCAGCTCCATTTGTATCATGCCAGCCGAAGGGGGAAGCCGTATCATCCGCAGGATTTGTCACAAGTGATCGCGGTCCGTGATTTGGACTTTCCAGCGGAATCGCGAAGACCCGATAGCCGGAGCCGTCCGCAACTGCTGTGGCTGCGCTCGAAGTTGAATCGCCGGAATCCAGCGTTGTTGATGGAACAGAGAAATTGTCGTTATCTGCTAGATCATGTTTAGAGAGCAGCTCGCCTGTCTGCGCATCGACACGAATGCTCCACCAATGCTGCGCGGTCGACTCTTCAATCTCGAAATTCCAGGCAAGACGAACCGCGCCGTCCACCGGTTGATAAACAAGCTTTCCGGGAATAGGGCTCAACCCGATGCCACCATCACTTAGCAAAACGTTCCGGGCCGCGGTATTACTTTGTTCGATAATCTGCAAAGGCTCCAGCAAAATGAGACCGAGTGCGGCCGCACCCGCTTCAGCAGCAACAATCGGACTGAGTAGCGGTGTCGTTCCGTTCACGGACGAGCAAGGTTCGGCACCATGTCCGAACCAAGACTCAAGAGGGTACCATCCGGTGCGAGATTGATATTGCAGTTGCCGGAGAACACTTCGATTCCCTGATACCGTTGGCGCAAATACACGTGAGTCACACCTGTATGATCGCTGGTGTAATAATCGCTCACCACCACGTCCGCGATGTCCGCCTCTGTTAACCCAAGCGCCTGTCGTTGCTCAGCAAGATGGCGTAGCGCTATATCTGCGGCAGTTGTTTCTGCGGACCGTACAGGCCGATTGCACAAAAGGATCAATACAAAACAACCGGCTATAACAAATATCTTGTGGATCATGGTGGCACCTCCGTTCGTTTGCAGAGTAAGCACCCAGCAACTTGAATATGAACGCTTGGCGTTTCATAGATCAATGAGGGGATTACCCTGATTTTGGGCAGGATGGCACCTCAATTTTTGTTCCTTATGCTTGTGAACTCCAAGCATTAAGTCTTTAAAGCACTGGACACGAGAGCGGCTGAAAGAAGAGAAGTCTTGGTAGAAAATTTTCGACTACCAGCAATTTTTCGGCCTATTCTCGGATTATTGTATACTGTCTTCAACACGGAACATCCATTTCCCGAGTGGCCGACCCTCTGCAGAAGCTGACAAGAAGAGCATTCATGAAAACGGAAAAGCCGATACGCATTTTAATTGCCGATGACCATCCGATTGTGCGGGAAGGACTTTCAGCAGTGATCAAGGCTCAAACCGATATGACGGTCGTTGCCGAAGCAAGCAATGGTCAGGAAACAATCCTGCGGTTCCGTGAACATAGACCCGATGTCGCTTTGCTGGATCTGAGGATGCCGGGACTCGATGCAATCGGTGCAACGGCAGAAATTCGAAAGCAATTTCCAAACGCACGCATTATCGTCCTTACATCCTATAGCGGAGACGAACTAATCCATCGGGCTTTACAAGCGGGCGCGCGCTCTTACCTTTTAAAAACCGTTTCTACAAACGTATTGCTGGATACAATTCGTGCGGTTCATTCCGGACAATGGCGCATTCCCGAAGATGTTGCGGCGACTCTGGCAGAAAGAATTCCGATGACAGAACTGACACCCAGGGAAATGGAGGTGCTGAAACTGATTGTGAAAGGTTTGAGCAATAAAGAAATTGCTGCTACGCTTCACACCACCGAAGGCACCGTCAAAGGTTATGTGAACACGATTCTTACAAAAATGGGTGTCAGTGACCGTACGCAGGCTGCAACGACAGCGCTGAAGCGCGGCATCATTCAACAGGATTGATCTCTTCCCGCTATCGAAAGTTAGCTAAGAAATCCTACCCTTGGTTAGTACTCGGCATGTCTAGCGCTCTCTAAATTGGATTAGAAAGAATAATGGGGGAAGGAATAACATGAGAAAAGTTGAATGGAAAACCTTTTTAGTCTCTGCGGGTCTTCTGTTTATTACAGTGGCAGTCCTGGCGGCTATTGCAAAAACAGGAGACACGGAAAAATACATGTTTGTTTGGGCCAGTGATCAAGCTCACAAGAATCCCGATTTTCTTGCCGTAGTTAACATGGACTTTTCTTCGCGCGAATATGGAAAAGTGATCACAACGGTTCCCGTTCCCAATCCTGGCGCAATTGGCAACGAGCCTCATCATGTTGGACTCTCTTCTGATGGAAAAATTCTTGCCTGTGGTGGACTTCTCAGTGTTTTGAAAGGTCAAAACGAAATCTTTTTCTTCGATGTATCGCGTCCTCAGGCGCCGAAATATCTTTCAGCTGCAGACCCGCCACAATCTGCAATCACTGACGAATTTTACTCTTTGGCCAGCGGAGGGTTTCTCATTACCATGATGGGTGGGGCCAAGGGGCATCATCCGGGCAGAGTTGTTGAGCTTGGCAAAAATTTAGAAGTAGTTGCCGAGCATCCTGTCAATCCGCCGGATGCGGGTTTTAATCCACATGGTATTTCCGTTCGTCCTGAAACTAATCTAATGGTGACGAGCGACTTCATCTGTCCTTCCAGCACCTTACATGCAGTTCCAGGCGATC
>JAKEFK010000290.1 GCA_022616075.1 bacterium | reverse complement strand
TTGATTCCTCTCAAATGTAGCAACAAGAATGGATCTCTTTCCAGCTCTTCCGAGATCAAATAGTAGACTGCAGCAATGTGTTTGCAAGGATTTCCATCATCAGGACAACTACAGGATGCGTCCCGTCCTTCCAATTTGGTTGGAAACAAAGGAAAGTCGTACTTGCGAAAGAGATTCTCCACATCGGGATGCACTTCGCCGGTCAATAGCGTGGCAGAATATATGGGCTGAGTGTGCAGATCGTGAAGTATGTTCTCTTCAATCTCAGGTGGAAGTCGCTCCAAAATAATTTCCACCTCATACGGAGTATCGCGGGAACCCTGAACTGTCGCGGAAATCAAACCCGGCGCAAACTGGAGTTCTAGCACCTGCCCTTTTCTTGCGTACGATCGTCCGCGAGCAACTCGTTTTGCGGGACCAAATTTTTCAATTGCTTCAAGCCACCTTACTCCCCACCACTGATTGCCAAATTTTTTTGTCTGAGCTCTGATGCCGCCTTTAACTTTCTTCGGCGTAGTACGGCGAAACCGCCAGAAGTAGGGATCATCATCGTAGTCGTCAAAATTGTTCATAAGTTAAATACGCGGACGTTCCGTCCGCGCTACTTTGTTAAACCGCAACTGCATCTTTTCCCAATGTAATTAGAGACTTAATTTCAGATGTGGACAGTTCTGTTAACCATGCCTCGCCCGTTCCGATCACGTTATCTGCAAGTTGTTTCTTGGTTTCTAGAATTTGATCGATCCGCTCTTCCAGGGTTCCCACGCAAACAAACTTGTGGACCTGTACATTTTTCTTTTGCCCGATCCTGTAAGCGCGGTCTGTCGCCTGATCTTCGACCGCTGGGTTCCACCACCGGTCGAAATGAAATACATGATTTGCGCCTGTTAAATTCAAACCTGTTCCGCCCGCCTTCAAGGACAAAACGAAAAACGGAGGCCCGCCTTCCTCTAGATGAAAACGTTCGACCATCTCCTCCCTTTTCTTCCTCACAACTCCACCATGAAGGAACGCCGCCTCTTTTCCAAAATAGTTTTGCAAATGCGCGTGCAGAAGCTCTCCCATTTCCGAAAATTGAGTGAATAGCAGCGAGCGTTCGTTCAGTTCAAGAACTTCCTCCAGCATCTCTGTTAATCGCGCGAGCTTGCCGGATCTTCCCTGCAGCGGCGAACCGTCTCGCAGAAAATGCGCCGGATGATTGCAGATCTGCTTGAGCCTGGTGATTGCAGCAAGAACTTTTCCCTTACGCTCGATTCCTTCCAACTTGTCGATCTCACTTTCCAGCTCTCGCACGACCGCTGCATACAAACTCGCCTGCTCTTTTGTAAGATTGCAGAAAACTTTCATTTCCAGTTTCTTCGGAAGATCTGATATCACCTCCGGATCCGATTTCAAACGTCGCAAAACGAAAGGGCTCGTGATCCGTTTCAACTCTTCCATAGTTTCGGTGCTTCCATACTTATGAATCGGCACAAAATACTTTTTTGTGAATTCAGTTTTACTTCCGAGTAATCCCCGGTTTAGAAACTCCATAAGAGACCAGACTTCTCCCACATTGTTTTCCATCGGAGTCCCTGTGAGCGCAGCCCGGTAATCGGCTTGCAGGCTGCGCGCCGCACGTGCCTGCTTGGTTTCTGCATTCTTGATATTCTGCGCTTCGTCAAGAATCACGGCTCGCCATTGTATGTCCCGCATCGTTTCAAAATCACGAAGCAACAAAGCATAACTGCTGATGACAACGTTCGTGCGTTTCACCATTTTCTTAAATTCATCACCCTTCTTTCGGGTGAGGCCGTGATGCACTTCCACGTTTAATGAAGGAGCAAAGCGGGAAAGTTCCCGCTGCCAGTTGCCAACAACGGAAGTGGGACAGACAATCAAAACAGGCAGCGTCGCCGGTGTTTCGCCCGCATCCTTTAACAAAAGAGCGATCGTCTGTACAGTCTTCCCAAGCCCCATATCATCTGCAAGACAAGCCCCTATACCAAAGGTTTTCATGAAATAAAGCCACGATAGTCCTCGCTGCTGGTAGGGCCTCAATTCCCCTTGAAAGGAGTCCGGAACAGGAATCAATACATATTTTGAGTGCTCCCGGAAATTCAATAAGAAATCTGCAACCCAACCTTCCGCTTCCACTCCTTGCACCGGCAGCTCGCCGATCTGTTCCGTTCCCATACCAAGCTTCAGCAAATCGAAGAGACTTCCCGATTCTTTTTCCCTGGATTTCCAGAACTCCATTGCCGATGCAATCTCTTCAGGACGAATTGCAATCCATCTTCCGCGAAACTTCACAAGCGGTTGTTTTAATCTTGCGAGCGCCATGAGCTCTTTGTAAGTAATCTCCTGATCCCCGATCGCGAATTTCCAATCAAACTCAACCAGTACTTCGGAACCGACACCGGCAAAAGCTTTTGGCGTGGAACTTTTTGCCTTTGCTTTCAGACCAAGCCGGTGGGTGAAAATTCCTTTCTTGCGCGCCCACCATGAAGGAAGCAAAACGCCATAACCGACATCCTGCAGTATCCAGGCTTTCGTATCCAGAAATTCCCATGCCCCTTTCGAGTCTGTCCGGTAGCCTTCCGGAGCCTCACGATGCAGGCTCATCTGAATGTAAGGATCGATCCGGCCTGCCTGAGCAAGCTCCGTTAAGAGAATTTGCTTTGACCTTTCAAAATCTTCTTTCAGGACCTGCCTCGAGGATTTTTTTTGCTTCCACAGATGCGATGCCGGAATCATCAGGCTTGGATCATCGTGCCTTTGCAAAAAGTAACGAACGTACCAATAATCTTTTTTTGCTGTTGGTTCTTCCAGCCGAAACGCCACCCTGTATTTGAAATTCGCCAGAAGCAAAAGCGGCTCAGCCCAGGAACGAACGGCATTTCGGAGCGCAAGTATTTCCTCGCTTTTTCCTTCCATCCGCCCATCGGGCTGCTGCAGAGCGGCGAGCCATCGATCAGGTGGAGTAGACCTGGATTGCGACGATTCCGTTCCTTCACGAATGTTTTGATTGAGGAAACTGGCAACAAATTCGTGTAAAAGATGCTCTGATGAGATTCCATCGCCGAATGCGCGAATAAAAGGCGGCATGGAACGCGCTAATTCCTGAAAGTGGACCAGATCCTCGCCTGTAAGAACAGGAATCCAGCCTGCTTCTCCATTCTCAAACAGCCAGGGCAAGAACTTTTGATGGAACATTAACCGCTTTACGAAGCGCAACGCCTGAGACCAGTAAAGGACATCATCACCATAAAAGAGGCCATCATCGATTTTGCTTTCATCGATTTGCAAGAATTCCGTTGCAATTCCGCGCGGAATCTTTGCAGCGGGAATCGTCCATTCTGAAAGAGTGGCGCCATCCTTAACAAACTCTCCAAAAATTGTAGAAGAGGGAATTGCTTTTCCGCGGTGCACCGGAAATTTCGCATTCAGCGTATGTAGTTGTGCTGATCTGACGCTGATTCGTGCAAGCACTTCGAGGAGTCGTTGCTGATCAAGAGCGTATGGCCAATGCGCATGTTCGCCGGCTTCAGTCTCGCCCCACACAAACAAGTTTCGTTCTACAAGAGCGAGATGAAGGAAAATCACTTTATAAAGTGGACTTCGGTTCCCGGCTCCACCATCGTCGAAAGCCGGAAAACATCCCAGTTCGTCAATCGGATGCAACCATTGGATGCAGTATGCCCCACCTTCTCAGGCGCAGAAGTTCCATGCAAGCCGTAATGATCCAGACTTAGATCGATCCAGACAATGCCTACGGGATTGTTTGGCCCGGGTGGAATCAAACCACCTTTGTGTTTCTTGTTCGGCCGCGAAAAAAGTTTGGGATTGTAATGGAAATATGGATAGTCTTCAATTTTGACAACTTCCCATTTGCCCAAAGGAAGTGGCGCGAGATTGTCCCCCTGTGTGACAGGAGCGTACATGATTACTTCTCCCTCATCATTGCGCACGAAAAGGTCCGAATTCTTTTTTGAAACAAACACGGTAACATCCCCGACATCCGTGTAGCTGTGGAACATATCATCGAGCGAAGTAATACTGGGAACAATAATTTTCTCGTTGACCTTGAACTTCGCGCGCGGATTCCACTTACGTAGAACAACCGGGTTCACATGAAACGATTCGCTGAGCAGTTCAATCACCGATGTATATTCCATCCGGGCCAGCTTGGTTTGTGCCTGCAAATCTTTTGGAAACTTCGGTATGAACGGACCCGCAACGTCCCGCTCCAGGATCGCGTGATACTTGAGCAGCGGTTGTTCCGGACTTCGATCTAAAAGTTTTAGAGTCAAGCTGTCCGGTTTTCCAGTCGGCTTCAAATTGTTGAACTTCTGAAACGCAGACAGTGCTTTTCTTGTATTGACTCCAAACCGCCCATCGATCTCTCCTGGCGAATAACCGGACCTGTCCAGCAGGATCTGAAGTTTCAGATTGGAGGAAAGCTTCACAAGAATGGGAGGGTCTTCTGCAATGCAAAGATTGCAAAACACAAAAATGAAAACGACGACGGCGCTAATCCTTCGATCAGTCATCCTGCATAATTTATTCTTGCGGAGCCGCTTCTCCAGTCTCTTCCGCTGCTTTTATTTCATCCTGACGCCCGTCTTCCACTTTTTTCTTTACACGGTCTTTGGCATCAATGACTTCTTCTGCGGGCTTGTTTGTGTTGCAACCCCAGGCAAAGGATAAAAACGCGGAAAGCGCAAATAACGAAATTATTTTCTTCAAAATCGTATCCTCCATCAATGATTGTACCAGAACGTGTATTCATAACTCGTTAAGTTTTGTTACACTAAATTCATGCTCAAAACGAAACTTCGTAGAGTCGGCAACAGTTTTAGCGTCACTCTTCCCAAAAGTATTGTGGAGGATCTCCATCTGGTCGAAGGAGAAGACTTAAACATCATTCAAACCACAGAAGGAATTCTGATGAGTCCCTACGACGTGGAATTCAACGATTGGATCAAAGCTTACGAGAAATCAAACAGCAAATTTAGATACGCATTAAAAAAACTTACCGTGTAAATGGCAATCAAATTTATTCCCTTGCAGCTCGTTCCTCTGTTGCATTCGGATCTGGTCACGCGATTCGGCGGATCTCCAGCTATTCGGGACCGCAATTCACTTGAATATGCACTTTCCCAACCGAAGGCCAAATTTGACGGGAAATACGTGCATCAAACAATTTTTGCAAAAGCAGCCGCCTACGGATTCCACATCGCACGCAATCTTCCTTATGTGGATGGGAACAGAAGACTGGCCCTTGTTTTAATGGACATTTTTCTGCAACTGAACGGACGGAATCTCGCGGCGCCCGAACAGGATGCTTACGCGATCATGATGAAGCTTTCCGCGGGACGTCTCTCAAAATCCGAGCTGGCCGCCTGGCTGAAAAGCAACTGCACACACATCAAGTGATCAAGGAGTATTCGCCCTCGCCGTAAAGACCAGAGCCTGCATCGGGCATGTAAAAGGACGATCTCCACCAATTCGAACAAGAGCCTCTGTGACGGCTGAAATAATGGGATCAAACTGCAATCCGCGTTCTTGAATGGCGGTGTTCACAGGGTTGCCGCGAACCAAACCTGTTGCAAATGATTCCGCAGAATCGCTCCTGGCTTCCATCGAAACCTTATTCACTTCAATCTTCCCGAATCCGTTTTCCTTCAGCAAGTTGATCCACATTTCCGCATCAGAGAAACCGAAGGGAATCTTGTAGAAGTTGGGTGGATCGTAATCGAAAAACACTGTTACCGCTTCGTCAGCAATTCTGCCAAATGGATTTTCTGCGTGGCTGTCCCATACATTGAATGCAAACAAACCGCCATCTTTCAGGACTCGTTCAGCCTCACGAATGGCAAGCGACTTATCTGGAAGAAACATCATTCCAAACTGGCATACAACAGCGGCAAAGACCCGGTCTGAAAAAGGAAGAGCTGACGCATCCGCCTGTTTCCATTCGACTTCAGAAGCGAGGCCTGGTTTCGCGAATGCTTGATCGATCATGGCCTGATTCAAATCGGTAGAGATGATCTGCGCGGTGTTCAGGAGTTTTGCGCGAAGCTGCCGCGTCAGAATTCCTGTCCCGCACGCAGTCTCTAGAACCGGCCCATCTGGAACGACAGCAGCAACACGCTGCGCCAGATCCCCGGCATACGGTTCAAAAATGACCGGTCCCAAATGACGGTCATAGAATTCAGGAATGTTTCCTTCAAACTTGACGTTTTTGTCTGTCATTCTCTCAACGTAGCACTGAAACGATTTAATCCTCCGAACCGTTTACGGAAACCGGATGGATTACGGGACGCAAATTGCAACTGGTATTCTTTCCTGTTTTGACAACATGAACGGATTTTTCAGCATCGAAATCCAGAAGAATGCTGGTCTCGTTCCCTGCCTCAATGTCGAAGTTGACAGGAATGTGAATCTTACCGCTTGGCACTTTCAGCTCGCAACGTTCATCGTTTGCATCAATGATATGACCCTCAGAAACGAAAAAGCGGATCCCGGTGTATTTCCCTTCCTCCAGTGGAGCAGCTTCCAGCAGCGTTTGTCTGCCTTCTAAGGTAAGCAGATCAATCGAGTCAGCCGAGCTAGCAAAGTTTATCCATGCTCCACCTGTTTTGTGAACTTCGATATCTGTAATCGTAACCCAGACTTCCTTTAAGTCCACAGGTTGATCCGTTAGAAACACCCGGAGATTTCCACGCCTGCTGCCGGTCGGATCGTCAACGTCGTTGCTGGAGCAGGCTGCAAAAAACAGTGTCAATGTTAGGACTACTAAAACTAACTTCATTGTAAACCTTCCTTAAAGGAAAATAAGACTGAAGATGGGCATGGGCAAGCTTAAACGAAGTAGTGCGGGCGTCCCGCCTGCATTAGCTCCGCAGACGAGACGTCCGCGCTACTTTGTTTAGATGCTTTTCGTTATAAATTGAATACTTATGCGATTCTTCATTATGATTTTTACATTGTCAGCGTCCCTTTCATTCGCTGACTCATTCGACGTGCTCATCCGGAACGGTACTATCTACGATGGAAATGGCGGCGAAGGTAAACGCGTGGATCTGGGCATGCGTGGCGACAAGATCGTCGCCATCGGGTCTCTGCAGGATTCAAGTGCGAAAACCGAGATTGATGCATCAGGACTCGCGGTTGCTCCAGGCTTTATCAACATGTTGAGCTGGGCAGCGGACACTTTGCTAGCCGATGGTCATTCACAGAGTGACATTCGCCAGGGTGTCACTCTGGAAATTTTCGGGGAAGGACTTTCCATGGGCCCGTTGAATGATGCGATGAAAAAAGAAATGGTGGAACAGCAGGGGGACGTGAAATTCGATATTCGGTGGACAAAATTATCCGAGTATTTGAATTACGTCACACGCAAAGGAGTTTCCACCAATGCTGCTTCTTTCGTCGGTGCAACAACGGTGCGGATTCACGTACTCGGTTATGCGGACCGCGCTCCCTCTACTACGGAATTAGAAGCAATGAAAGCTCTAGTGCGCCAGGCGATGAAAGAGGGCGCGCTGGGAGTCGGCACTTCTCTGATTTACGCTCCCGCTTCTTTCGCAAAAACGGAGGAATTGATCGAGCTGGCGCGGGTGGCCGGTGATTATGGAGGTATCTACATTTCCCACATCCGCGGCGAAGGAGCAAGTTTGCTGGAAGCAGTGGATGAGCTGATCCAAATCTCCCGCGAAGCGAAAGTACCCGCTGAAATCTATCATCTCAAAGCGGCCGGCTCACCCAACTGGCAGAAAATGGATGCAGTCATCCAGAAAGTAGAAGCCGCACAGAAGGAAGGATTGCGAATCACCGCGGACATGTACTTGTACGCTGCAGTTCCACTGGATTAGACGCTGCAATGCCCACATGGGTTCAGGAAGGCGGGTTAAAAGCCTGGATCGGTCGTTTGAAGGATCCCGAGGTTCGTGAACAATTGCGAAAAGAGATGCCTGAAGAATGGAATAAAGCAGGTCGCTCAGCGGAAAAAACTTTGCTCATATCATTTAAAAACGAGCGGTTAAAAAAGCTCACAGGCAAAACTCTGGCGGAAGTTGCAAAGGAACGAAAACAATCGCCGCTGGATACAGCCATGGATCTGGTGATAGAAGATGGAAGCCGTGTGGGCGTTGTTTATTTCTCCATGTCCGAAGAAAACATTAAGAAGGGGGTGAAGCTACCCTGGGTGAGTTTCGGTTCGGATGCAGAATCCATCAAACCGCAAGGAGTCTTCATCAAGTCCAATGTACATCCACGTGCTTACGGCAATTTTGCGCGTTTGCTTGGCCGTTACGTGCGGGAAGAGAAACTTATTTCGTTGCCGGAAGCGATCCGGCGCTTGACCTCCTTCCCCGCTAAGAATCTCAACCTGGACCGGCGTGATGCTCAAGTCCGGGTATTTTGCGGACGTCGTTGTGTTCAATCCCGATACGATTACGGACCATGCAACGTTTGAAAAACCGCATCAGTACTCAACCGGAGTGCAGCATGTCTTCGTAAATGGTACAGCCGTGTTGAAGAACGGCGAACACACGGGCGCAACTCCGGGACGTGTGCTGCGGTCGAAAGGAAAAAGAGTAAAATAGTCGCTCTGCCGGCAGGATGCCGGCGTTACAAAGCCACGTGACTCGAATTCCCAGGTTCAAAAGCCATCTTAATGTTCGAATCAGTCCACCCGATCTCGTTTTTTTTCTGCAGGAATCCGGTTATCGCGCGATCCAAGGTCGCCTACCCTACCTGATTGCTCCGTTGATCGATGGAAAAAGATCCGTTTCCCAAATCGCGACTCTACTGAATGGAAAGGTTAGCGCTGAGGAGGTTGAATGGGGGATTTTATTACTGGAAGCGGAAGGCCACGTGATCAGAACAAAACACGGTTCACACTTCAGCGCTCAGAACAACGAAGTCCAAGTCGTTTGTTTTGGTAATCTGCCGCTCCAAAGGGCCGAATCCATTTTGAGTGGCATAGGCTTTCGGATTTCTGCGAATGCAAAGTTCAGTGTTGTTCTGGTAGATGACTATCTATGCGAAGATCTGGAAGAATTCAATCGAAACGCCATCCTGACTGGCAAACAATGGTTGATTGCAAAACCTGTGGGCCAGATTTTATGGATTGGCCCTCTCTTTTCGTCTCCTCGCACTGGATGTTGGAGATGTTTAGCAGAACGACTCAAAGAGAAACATCGTGTGGAAAATTTCCTGAGACAACACGGTGAGGAATTTGTCCAGCATGAGGCTCCTCCTGTTTCTCTTTTGGCTTTTGATATCGCTTTGAACCTCGCGTCGCTTGAAATACTGAAAAAGGAAATCGATAACAGACTCCTGACATTCGATGTACCGAACAGCAAGCTGGAAAAACATTCTGTGGCGCGACGTGCTGATTGCATCGATTGCGGAGTTCCCACTCAAAAATTTCCATCGCCAATCGTTCTAAAGAAACACAAGGATCGCACACCTTCTATTGAACAGACTTTCCAAAAATACGAACGCCACATCAGTTTTCGAACCGGTATAGTGGACCAGATGCAATCCTATTCAAACGGCTTGATCCATTCTGTGGCTGCCGATCATCTGTTTGTGCAGGACCTCCCCAAAAAGGATCTATTGCAAAAAGGTCTGACCCATAAAAGCTGGGGCAAAGGAAGAACGCTTCAACAGGCAAAAACTGGAGCTCTTTGCGAAGCGCTCGAACGGTATTCCGGTTTGTTTCGTGGAAACGAATTCCGAATCAGAAAAAGTTACAACGAGATTCGTGACAAAGCGATTCCCGTTAACAACTGCGCCAACTTCAGTGACGAGCAATTCAAGAATCGTGAGAAATGGAACCGGTTGCGCTCAGATCATGATTGGATTCCTGTGCCATTGGATCCGCGAAAGGAAATCGAATGGACACCCGTTTGGTCCTTAACCAGCAAAATCTTCAAATATCTTCCCACGGCCTATTGTTATTACGGATATCGTTTGCCGTCCGATCATTATTTTTGCCGAGCCGATTCGAACGGAAACGCAGCGGGCAATACACTGGACGAAGCGATCCTGAATGGATTCCTCGAAATAGTCGAACGCGATTCTGCTGCATTGTGGTGGTACAACCGCGCTGATAGACCTGCGGTCGACCTGGAGAGTTTCGATCAGCCTTATATTCATGAGCTTCGGAATTCCTATTCAGATAACAGGCGGGACCTCTGGGTGCTTGACATAACGAGCGACTTCGAAATCCCGTGCTTTGTTGCGCTTTCAGCAACGAAAGAAAGCGTCAGGCCGGAGTTCTTCCTTGGTCTGGGAGCTCATTTCGATCCATTGATTGCCTTGACGCGCGCACTTACAGAAATGAATCAACTGCTTTTGATCCGGTTGTACGGCGGCCGCAAAGAATCAACCTGGCGAAAAATTGCGGATGAGTCTTACCTGAGACCGAATCCGGCACTGCCTCAGAAAGCATTCAAGAATTATCCACGAGTCAATGGTGACGTCAAAACTTGCATCAGGCTTGCAAGACAACGTGGTTTAGAAATTCTTGTACTGGACCAAACAAGGCCGGACGTAGAACTTCCTGTAGCAAAAACGATCGTGCCCGGAATGAGGCAGGCCTGGGCACGATTTGCCAAAGGAAGGTTATATGATGTTCCCGTTCAGCTAGGATGGTTGCAGAAACCCTTAAAGGAAAATCAATTGAACCGGAACCGGTTCTTGATTTAACATGGTTTGGACAAAAACCGCGGGCGGGACGCCCGCGATACTAGAAGGAGATAAACTGAATGCCAACGAAAGCAAAAGCGAGTAAATCAAAAAAGAGCAAAGGAACGAAATCCGGGAAAGATGTGGCGGCCTTTGTTGATCATCTTCATAAGGACAAGAAAGCGCGCGCAATACTAAAGAAAGGCTGGGACGATGTTGTGAAGGCCGGCAAGAAAAAAGGATTCAAATTTACAAAGCAAGAATTGCACGATCATTTGAAAAAACGATATAACGTTAAAAGTCTTAACGAAGGAGACGAACCGGACACCTGCGTCTGTATATAGATTCTGGAGGGCGGGCCTCCGTGCCCGCCCATTCGCGGGCAGGGCGCCCGCGCTCCCAAATAGTACATGAAACTTCAAAATAGCGGGCCAGGCCATCCGTTTGGCTCGCGGAAGTTGCGGACAAAGCTGGCCGGCGACGAAATCATTTCGGTTACACTCGTTGTTCGGCCGGCATCCTCGAACAGTTCCAGGCAGAATGCGATCAAGCAGCTTGCCAATCAATCGCCGAGACTGCAAAAACATCTGGAAACCGGGGAATTCGTAAAGCGTCACGGAGCTCGACCAAAAGATCTGTCTACAATCGAAAAATTGGCGAAAAGGAATCACCTGCGTGTGATCGAAGCAAACAGAGCAGGCAGGTCCGTTATTCTTTCCGGAACCCTGCGCGCCATCGGCAAAGCGTTTCAGGTTGAGTTTGCGCTGCATCGTTATGAAGGCCGGACGTATCGCTCGCATCAAAGCGAAATTCTGATTCCACCTTCACTTGATGGAATTGTGCAAGCTGTTCTCGGTCTGGAGAATCGCGCGTTGATGAGGCATCACGCATTTATGCATGCGGCTCACGCAACGCAACCAATGGATCCTGAGGAAGTGGTGAAGACTTACGATTTTCCCGCTAAGGCCGACGGGAAAGGCCAGCGCATCGCGATCATAGAATTGGGGGGCGGCTACTATGACAGCGATATGAAGGAGTACTTCAGAAAGCTGAATCTGAACGTGCCTGAAATACACACGATTGAAATCGACGATCAACGCAACGATCCTGCGTCAAAGGATCTGATCAAAGAAATCCTGGATGCGATGGGCGCTACAAATGACACAAACGCAGCAGCAATAGATCCAACTGCTGCTGCCAAAGCGCTCTGGACCATCGAGTCAACTCTGGATATTCAGTTAGCGGGATCGTTTGCGAATGGAGCCAGCATTGTTGTTTACTTCGCTCCAAACAATGCCCAGGGAAAGTATCATGCGCTCACTTCTGCGCTGCACAACAAGCAATATCCACCGACAATCATTTCCTGCAGCTGGGGAGCTGTGGAAGAAAATCTGACTCCCGATTTTATGCAATCGATCGATCAAGTTTTTCAAGACGCAGCTTTAAAGGGAGTAACCATTTGTTTTTCGTCAGGAGATCGCGGCGAGGATTCTGGCAAGAATGGTTCGCCGCGTGTGCACTTTCCCGCTTCGAGTCCCAACGTACTCGCCTGCGGAGGGACTCACTGGATCGAGCCGGAAAAAAGGTTGAAAGAAGTTGTCTGGAGCGAACAGCTGCCAAAACTCCTCGCTCAAAGCGGCGGAGGTGTAAGCAAAACTTTTGCGACGCCTGAGTGGCAATCATCTGCCGGTGTGAAATCGAAAACAGCTCAAGAAGGCCGGGGTGTGCCTGATGTCGCAGGGAAAGCCGATATGGCAACCGGCTATGAAATGATGGTAGGCGGATACGGCGTAGCCATGGGTGGCACAAGCTCCGTTGTTCCAATGTGGGCCGGATTGATCGCCCGGCTCAATCAGGAGCTGGGAAAAAATATCGGTTATCTCACTCCATTTCTCTACGGGAAGGAATGCGCAGAAGCGCTGTCCGACATTATCGAAGGGAACAACGGGACGCACTATCAAGCTTGTCCCGGATGGGATGCGTGCACCGGGCTGGGCACACCTCGTGGCAACAAACTGTTAGCTGCTCTTAAGAAACGCTCGTTATAAGAGCTTACGCATTTCTGCAAGCGGCTTTTCAAGATACGAAGGAAGTTCGTTGAGCCCGCGCGCTTCCTCTAAAATCGAAATCATTTCCTCAAATTCCTTTCGCGAGCGTGCAACGATTGTCTTAAACTGCGGATCCTTTCTTATCGTTTCCAGCTCCGGACTGAGGATTAGCCAATCATAAGGTTCAAAGATTCCGTTTTCCGCGCGCAAAGAAAGAGTTTCCAGAGTTGCGGCAGTTGTATCATGTTTCGCTTGTAGTCCAATCACATTACCGGTAATGATTTCCCATCGCGGAAACGGTGGGGCTTGACCACGCGCTGCGTTCACGAGCCTTTGAAGCGCAGCAGAAGCTTGCTCTTTGCTCTTCCTGCCGGTGCTCTTCTCAAAATCAAGCCAGTCCCGAGCAAACTCTACCCATCCGGGATGCAGTCGTCTTTCAGCAACATTTTTTTCCAGCTGTGTCATCAATTTTTCCGCGTCTTCATATTGAAGGTTTCGCAAGAGTACCCACACTTTCATCAGCTCACCCATCGGCATTTCGTGCTCCATGCCCAGGACCTGCTCGATCAGTTTTAGCGCTTCTTTTGGTTTTCCTTGCCTCGAAATTATCCCCGCCCGGAAGAGCAATGAGGTCAAATGAAGTGGCTCCTGGCGGGTTCCTTCGCGCGAGGCTTCAACCGCTAAAACGAAAGAGTTCCTGGCCAGAGCTACACTAAGCACATGATGGCTGTAGCCCATTTGACTCGCGTAGATTGCCGCCTTCAAAGAATACTCAACCTTCTTGCGGCTATCGCTGTTGGGTCGCATTTCCTCAGCGACACTCAAAACCTGCCATGCCTCGCCACAGCGGTGATCGAGTTTCAACGCCTGGTAAGCCCATTTGTCGATCTCTGGAAGGACTTCCCGAAGTGGCGCACCCGATTCGAGCTTTGCGACGTAGACCCTGGCAATCGCGGCGGCTGCGCGCGCATTGGTCGGATCCAATTTTAGAGCGTGTTGCAGATCTGGAAGAGCGCTATCAAAATCTTCTTTTCGCTTCAGATTTATGTAGGAACGCATATGAAAGAGTCCGCGTTGGAAAACGAGCTCCGCATTGGTACTTCGCTCTTCGCCGGCTACCGCTGGAATCGGAGATGCCGATGGATATAGCGCGCTGCGCAAACCGTCCGCGGCACTATGGACCAGCTCCAGATAATTTTCCCTGAGGCCATTGTAATCACGACTCCATAACAGGCGTCGTGTACGCGCTTCAATCAACTGCACGTTCAATACAAAACGCCCCTGATCAGCAGTTACAGAACTGGCTATCAAAGCTTCGACTCCGTATGCATTTGCCAGCCTGGTAAAATCACCATCCAGCCGTTCCATTTCAACATTTGTTGGTGGCAGTTTTGTGTCCAGCCCTTGAACTTGTGAGAGATGAGTTGAGAGCGCGTTTGGGATTGCATCGGATAGAAACAGGTTCTCTTCACTCGCATAAACCTTACTGGGCAGCGCAACGATCGAATGGATGTTCAGTGCCGCATTCTGAACCGGCTTAGATTTTTTCAAACCGCTGATAAAGAGAACCAGCGAAAGACCAATCAGAAGAACAGCAGGAATTCCCGCATACAATGCGATCTTGCGCAAGTGGATGCGCTTGCGACGAGGCCGGGCGGTGCTTTCAATTTCTGGAACCATGGATGGTGTTGCAAGACGACGCAAATCCGTTTGCAAGTCTTCAGCAGATTGATAACGACTGTCCGGATTCTTCTCGAGACATTTCAGAATGATTTCCTGAAGCCGCGGAGATAGTTCCTGCCGGATCTGGATGGGAGGGGGTGGAGGTTTGTGCAGGATCGCGTCTACCAACGAAATTGGTTGAGTCTCTGTATGAGGCCGTTGTCCTGTAGCCATTTCGTATAAAGTCGATCCAAAAGAATAGATATCACTGCGGGCATCCAGCGGCTCAGCTTTTAATTGTTCCGGCGACATGTAAGGAACAGTGCCGATCACGAGATTTGTTTCTGTGGTGAGGAAAGCGACATGTTTATCGTCAGGCGGCTGCAGCATCTTCGCAAGTCCAAAATCCAAGACCTTAACTTGACCTTTCGGAGTTACTATGATGTTGCTCGGTTTTAGATCTCTGTGGACAACGCCCATGTGATGCGCTTCTTCCAGCGCCGCCGCAATCTGCATCGACAATTGCACGATTTCCTTTTCGGATAAACGCCGAGTCGATAACATTTCGTGCAAAGTGGTGCCTACGATGTATTCCATCACGAGGAAATCGAGGCCTTCTTGCGTATCGAAGTCCAGAATTGTTGCGATATTGGGATGGTTCAACCTGGAAAGGACCAGGGCTTCTTTACGGAACCGTTTGCGGCTTGAATCGTCCTCCAGGGCCCGAGCCGTCAAAACCTTCAGCGCCACATCACGATCGAGACGCTCATCCCGGGCCCGATAGACATCGCCCCATCCACCCCCACCAATTTTTTCGTAGATTTGATAGCGCCCCAGTGTCCTGCCGATCATCAGCCCTGCATTTTATCACGCACGTTATTCAAACCAGCAACCTTCTACTAATCAGGTAAGTCTATTTACAAAGTAAAGCGGAGGTACGTCCAAAATGAGCTTGAAGCAAGATTTGCGGTATGGATTTCGCATGTTTTCAAGAACACCGGGTTGGAGCGCTGTCATAGTGCTCTCTCTTGCGCTGGGAATCGGCGCCAATTCAGCGATCTTCAGTCTGGTGAACGCACTTTTGATTCGGCCTCTACCTTATAACGATCCGGAAAAACTTGTCATGGTTTGGGAAGAAGCTTCCTTTGTCGGCTTTCCACAAAATACGCCGGCTCCGGCAAACTACGCGGATTGGAATTCTCAGAATCATGTTTTTACTGGCATGGCTGCAGTTGCAACCCAAAGTTTCAATCTTACTGGATCCGGAGAGCCGATCCGGTTGGAAGCCTACGAAGTGACCGGAAACTTCTTCCCGTTGCTCGGAGTCCGACCTGTCCAGGGACGCGTGTTTCTTCCTGCAGAGGATTCGCCGAAGGCGAATCCGGTCGCAGTAATCAGTCATAGTTTATGGCAAGACCGTTTCGCAAAAAGCCCGGAAATCATCGGCAAAGAAATCTTGCTCAACAACGTTCGTCACACAGTGGTCGGCGTGATGCCGAAAGGATTTCAATTTCTGGATCCAGAGGTGCAAGTTTGGGTACCGATTGCTTTTACTCCTGAACAAATATCGAACCGAACTGGACATTACCTTCAAGTCATCGGGCGTTTGAAAGAAGGTGTAAGCCTGACAAAAGCGCAAGCGGAAATGAAAACAATCATGAGCAGAATAGCAGTGGAACATCCAGATGAAGCAGGACAACTGGGAATCACAGTGGTTCCCCTGCGCGAACAGCTGCTGGGAACAACGCACACTCAGCTGATCCTCCTTTCGCTTGCGGTGGGTTTCGTACTTTTGATTGCATGCGGCAACATCGCAAACCTGTTACTTTCAGCCGGCATATCCCGAACGAAGGAGATAGCCGTTCGCGCCGCATTAGGGGCGGACAGAAAACGTCTCGTCCGGCAATTGTTGATAGAAAGCTTGATGCTTTCGGCTGCCGGGGGAATTTTGGGTCTGGTTTTCAGCGCTCTTTCGTTTTCATTTCTAAAACAACTCATACCACAGGGGTTAAGCTTATCGATCGATCTGACACTCGATTCACGTATCTTGCTCTTCACTGGTCTTGTCTCAGTCCTGACCGGATTGTTGTTCGGACTGGCGCCATCGATGCAGGCGGCAAGATCAAATTTAAATGATGCTCTCAAAGCAGGCGGTGCACGCACCGGTGTGGGATACGGAACCAGATTTCGCAATGTAATGGTTGTTGCGGAAACGGCACTCGCGTTGGTCCTTCTGGTGGGTTCAGCCCTCCTGGTTCAAACGATTTACAAACTGCGAACACAGGATGTAGGCTTCCATCCTCAAAACGTCGTTCGTCTGGAAACAAGGTTGCCGCGCCAGCAGTACGACACACTTGAAAAACGCGCTCAATTTTATGATCTCGTGCTGGAGCGAGTGGAGTCGCTGCCCGATGTCGTGTCCGCGGGATACTCAACCGCCGTTCCACTGGATTGGAAAGGCGGAACGAGTGGCTATCAGTGGGAAGGACAAACTCTTCGTAGGAGTGAGATTTTGGACGCGAATCACCGCGAAGTGAGTACACATTTATTGCAAACTCTGGGCATTTCACTTGTTAGAGGACGCTACTTTGACGGCACAGAAACTTCCAGCTCCATGCCGGTTGCAATCATCAATGAAGCGATGGCGGCGACGTATCCGTCCAACACGAGTCCCATCGGAAAACGCTTTTACGGGGATTCACGGTGGTTTACCGTAATCGGCATTGTTCGAAATATTCGCAATATGGGATTACAAGCCGAACCCAAAGCCGAGATGTATTTTCCAGCTCGCCAGGCAAACTTTAGGCATGCGTTCTATGCGCCAAAAGAATTACTGATTCGCACCAAACCTGATGCTAAAAGTGTTTTACCTGAAGTGCGTCAGATCATTCGTTCCATAGACCCGGGCCTTCCTATATCCCATGTCATGACGCTCGAGTTTGTTCTGGGTAGAGAAATTACAGACCGGCGGATTACAATGGTTTTGCTCGTGACATTCGGCCTTCTTGCTTTGCTCTTGGCATCAACCGGGATTTATGGAGTCCTTTCTTATTTTGTCAATCAACAAATTCCGGAAATCGGTGTGCGTTTGGCTCTTGGCGCGGAGCCGGCATCCATTTTGATGTTGATCATGAAAAGAGGACTTTCCCTGGCGGTGCTCGGAATTGTACT